>CAYLYR010000214.1:0-4183 GCA_964387835.1 uncultured Melioribacter sp. | reverse complement strand
AAAAGTTCTTACGCCTGAAGCAATAAATATTTATAAGGAAATTATTTCCGATAAATTGCCCGAAGACGTAGGAGACGATGAAGAGTTTGAAGCTCTGCTGAAAAAAATTCTACATGTTATCAGAGACAGTCTCGCAGTACATTCGGCGCTTTTTTATATCTATAATCCAAATACGGAAAAAATTTCGCTGAGAGATTTTATTTCTCGAAGTAACGATTTAACGGCAAGAAAATTTGATTTACAGAACGACGTATTAAGCAGAATAGTTAAAGAGAAAGAGCCGCAAATTTTGCTAAATATTTCATCGGTTTCGGAGGCGGATAATATTCGTTATTATTCTCATCCGCAGGGAATAAAAAGTTTCTGCGGTGTCCCTTATGAATACACCGATAAACTGATTCTGATTCTCGCCGTTGATTCTAAAAGTCCGGAAGAATTCGGTATTGAAACGACTTACATTCTGGGGCGATATATTAGAATCATTGCTACCCTTGTTTCCCTTTTTGAAGAAAGACATTCCGAATCTGTTAACGAAAACAGACTGAAAGCATTGCTGAAATCCGTTTCACTTCAACGCAATTTTAAGAATGTTAAGGAATTGGGTAATTATATTTCTACGGTTGTTGACGGAATGGTAGAATGGGATTTCTTTACTTTCATAATGTTTGATGTTAGTGAAAAGAAGTACAAAATAAGCAATGTAGCAATTAAAAACGGAAGTCTTAAGTACGTTGGAGAAAATCTTGAGATAGATGAAAAAAACTCAATTGTGGGAAAAGTATTAAAAACCGGCGACCACGTTTACGTTCCGGATATTTCCGCAGTGGATGCTCCCCGTTTCTCTTCTTCCGAAGATATTACTCAGGACGGTTCGTTTCTTGCTGTGCCTCTAATTTACGAAAGCCACAGTTTCGGGATTATTACGTTCGAGCTATTACGTAAAGACAAATACACTTCCGGAGATATAGTTTTTCTTAAAAAAGTTTTTCATCTCTTTGCTTATTATATACAATGTTATTCAAGTCAAAAGTTTCTGCAGTCATTGATTTCGGTTGATGTTGAAACCGGTGTGCTGAATAAAACGGAATTTCTTAAACAGCTCTCGATCGAATTAAAGAAAGATAAGCTGATGAAAACCGAAGGGGCTCTGGTTTTAATAAAAATTGATGATTTTATGGATGAAGATTCATTATTTGAAAAGGGATTTGTTACAAAGGTAATTCGTTTAATTTCTCAGATGATTGTAAAACAACTTTCCGAATTAAACATTATCGGCAGATTGCACGAAAGAGTTTTCGGAATCTATTTTTATAATTCGGAGTTGAACGATGTAACCGTTTGGGCGCAGAAACTCCGCACACTTATTGCACGTGAGAGTTTGCCCGTTATCTCGAAACAAAAAAACTATACGGTTTCCATCGGGATAGTTTCGACTAAGGAAAAAGAAAATATTAAAGATATTATTGCCGATGCAGAGCTGGCTTTATCAAAAGCCGTTAAGAGCGGCGGCAACAAAGTAGTGAGTTAAATTTTATGAATAATTTTATGATAATAGTTCTCGATGGCGTCGGCGCCGGCGAAGCACCTGATGCGGCGAACTACGGCGATGTCGGGAGCAACACATTAGGTAATATTGATAAAGTTGTAGGCGGACTTCAACTACCGAACCTGGGGAAAATGGGACTCGGAAATATTCTTCCGTTAACCGGAGTCCCTCCGGAAAAATCTCCTATTGCATCTTACGGTAAAATGCGTGAAGTTTCCACCGGGAAGGATTCTACAAGCGGTCACTGGGAAATAGGAGGATTAAAGGTCGAGATTGATTTTCCCTATTACCCGGATGGATTTCCCCAAGAAATAATCGATTTGTTCCTTGAAAAAACAGGACTTGACGGCGTCCTCGGAAATAAGCCGGCATCGGGTACCGAGATTATCAAAGAACTCGGCGATGAACATGTAAAAACGGGATACCCGATTGTTTACACATCTGCGGATTCTGTTTTTCAGATAGCTGCTCACGAAGATGTAATTCCATTGAAAAGATTATATGAAATTTGTGAAATAGCTCGGAATGAAGTGCTGGTTGGGAAAGATTCCGTCGGGAGAGTAATTGCCAGACCGTTTATCGGGACTTCCGGAAATTACACCCGCACTACAAATCGCCGCGATTTTTCGATTGATCCTCCGAGCGATACAATATTGGATTATGCACAGAAAAACGGAATTGAGACTGTAGCCATTGGTAAAATCAATGATCTTTTTGCTCATCGCGGAATATCTGTCGGCATTAAAACCAAATCGAATGCGGAAGGAATGGAAGCCATAATTAAAACAAGCAGAGAAAAAGAAGGCGCATTTATTTTTGCAAACCTTGTTGATTTTGATGTTTACTTCGGACACAGAGATGATCCGGAGGGATTTCATAATGCGCTGAAGGAGTTTGATGCCAAGTTGCCCGAAATCCTCGAAACCTTTGATGAATCGGATGCGCTTGTAATTACCGCCGATCACGGAAACGACCCGACTACCCCGAGCACCGACCACTCTCGGGAATACGTCCCGCTGCTTTATTATCGAAAAGGAAAGCCGGGTAAAAATTTGGGAACGCGTGAAACGTTTTCTGACGTTGCGCAAACAGTTGCCCACTTTTTTAAGATAAATAACGATTTGCAAGGAATCAGTTTTCTTTACGGATAAATTTCCGATTATAATAAATGAATAAAACGGAATTAATAAATAAGATTATTGATATTCAGAATCTTCCCGAAGACGTTGTTAATAAATTTTTGGAAACGAAAGGGAAGTTAAGTGGAAGTCAATCTAACAGCAAAAAGATAATCCCGGATTTTGCGGAAAGAGTCGAAACTTCGGAATCTAAAAAAAATGAATTTTTATCGGAAACCGATATTATTATTGAACATCTAACAATGACGAATTCGGAAGAGCTTTCCGGACTTGAGTTTGCGATGACCAAAGGCGTTCTTTACACAACTGTTCTTAACGCAGCGGAAGTTAAACTTCTTACCGCCGATTCCGATAATGATAATTGCGTTCTCGATCTTCTTTCCGCATTGCATATTTTGGGTTTGCATTACAGATATTCGGCTTCGGTGAATGATTTTTATCCGGCGATAAAGAATGTGCGCGATGCGTTATTTTGCGTTACGGCAAAAATTAATAAATTGCCGGTTTTAACAAATAATCCCGAAAAATTTAAGAAGACGGGACTCCAAGTTTTTACAATCGAAGATTTGAGGAAGTTATGATTTTAGGAAAAGTTATCGGAACAGTTTGGTCAACAAGAAAAGATGAAAAGTTGGTGGGTTCCAAATTTTTGATTGTTAGACAACTTAATTTGGATTACACTCCCAAAAACGGTTTTGTTGTTGCTGTGGATTCGGTTGGCGCCGGTGTTGGTGAAGTTGTTCTTTATGCTCAGGGAAGTTCCGCACGGCAAACAACTTTAACTAAAAACAAACCTGTAGATGCGGTGATTATGGCAATTGTTGATAAACTTGATATTTCCGTAAAAGATAAAATAACGGAAGAAACCGTAAGATGAATCTCGGGCGTGTAATAGGAACAATTTGGGCTACAAAAAAGTATGAAGCATTAGATCACCAAAAAATGCAGTTGCTTCAGCCCCTTACATTTGATTTAGAAAAGGATGGAGACCCGATAATTGTTGTCGATACAATCGGCGCGGGTCCCGGTGAAGTGGTTTATTACATAACTTCCAGCGAAGCGGTAATTCCGATGGACGTAAATTTTGCGCCTGTTGACGCTGCAATCGTTGGAATAGTTGACAGTATAAATATTGAAAATAATTAGGAGGTAACTTTGAAAATTACCAAGCAATTTACTAACCGTGAAAGTCAATCACTGGATAAGTATTTGCAAGAGATAGGCAAAGTAGATTTGTTGACTCCGGATGAGGAAATTGAATTGGCAATAAAGATAAAAAAGGGAGACCAACGCGCTTTGGATCAGCTTGTTAAAGCGAATCTCCGTTTTGTGGTTAGTGTTGCTAAGCAATATCAAAACCAAGGATTATCCCTCGGAGATTTAATTAACGAAGGTAATCTCGGATTGATAAAAGCAGCCAAACGTTTTGATGAAACGCGCGGCTTTAAATTTATTTCTTATGCCGTTTGGTGGATTCGTCAATCTATTTTACAAGCAT
>CAYLYR010000213.1:0-4185 GCA_964387835.1 uncultured Melioribacter sp. | reverse complement strand
TATAGATTTACCGCGTCAATGCCGTAAACGCCATGCTGCGAACCGACGTAAGGATAGTAGTCCAAACGCTTATTCAGATGCGTGGCTTTTGATAAAAACATAAGAGTGTGCTGCCAAACAACCGTCGGGTCCATTGTTCCGTGTACCATCAAAAATTTCCCTTTAAGATTCTGCACATAATTTAGTAAACTCGATTTTTCCATACCTTCATGATTGTCGGCATCGGTGCCCATGTATCGCTCGCCGTACATAACTTCGTAATAGCGCCAATCGATTACAGCGCCGCCTGCAACTCCGACTTTGAACGTGTTGTTTGTTCTCAGCATTAGCGATGTAGTCATAAAACCGCCGTAACTCCAGCCGAAAACGCCTAAGCGAGCCGCATCTATATAGGGCAACGATTTCAAATATTTAACGCCTGTAAGCTGGTCTTCAATTTCCTTTGTGCCGAGCTGATGCCACGTTGCCTGTTCAAATGCCAATCCGCGATTGTCCGAGCCTCGATTATCAAGCGTAAAAACGAAATATCCTTTTTCCGCCATTTTCTGGAACCAAAAAGCATAGCGTCCGTATCCCCAACTGTTTTTTATAAGCTGAACGTGGGGTCCGCCGTAAACATAAACAATTGCCGGATATTTTTTCGTGGAATCAAAATCGACAGGATAAGTAATTCGGCAGTAAAGCGTAGTCCCTTCATCATTCTTTATTGTAAATACTTTTTGTTTCCCGAGTTTATAATCTTTAATCGGATTTTCAGCCGTTAGTAAATTTTTCAGAACAGAGCCGGTTAAATCAATTATATTAATAACTCGCGGAGTTTTCAAATTTGTGTAATTGTCTATGAGCAATCCTTTTTGGGGATTATATTTAACTCTGTGCACTCCGCCGACTTTCGTTACGCGTTTCATTGCTCCGGTTTTCAAACTTACTTTGTAGAGGTTTTCCTCGATAGGGGAATCTTTGGTTGAGTAGAAAAGAACGTTCCCGTCATTTGTAATTCCCACTACACCTAGCGTCGCCCAGTTACCTTTGGTTAATTGCTTCAATAACTTACCTTCCGTATTGTAAAGGTAAAGATGCTGCCAGCCGTCCCTTTCGGAAAACCACAAAAACTTATCCGGTTGTTCGGGAATAAAAACCAAATCGTGTTCCGGCTCAACGTATTTATCGCTCGATTCCGTAAAGAGTTCCTTAACCTCGTCTCCCGAGTCAGCATCGTATTTTACAAGGCGCATACGGTTCTGCAGGCGGTTTAAGTGTGCGATGTAAATATACTTGGAGTTCGGTCCCCACGTAACGCATGTTAAATATTGATTTTTCCCTCCGGATGTTTTTAAAAAAACGATTTTACCCGTTTTTATATCGTAAACGCCGACGGAAACCGATTCGCTTCCTTGCCCGTTCATCGGATATTTTATGTTTTTCAGGCGAGCCGGACGCGTTGTAATATCAACAAGAGGGTAGCTTGTTACGGCGCTTTCATCTTTTTGATAGAAGGCTATTTTATTGCTTTGCGGCGACCAAAATATTCCGTGAGTAATACCGAACTCGTTTCTGCTTACAGATTGTCCGGAAACGATATTACTGTCGGCTTCCGATGTAATTGCAATTTGCGATTTCCCGTCCGCCGCCAAATAAAGATTATTTTTTATCGTGTAAGCGGTCATTTGCTTATTCGGGGAAGGGAAAATATTTTCTGCGCCGCTCGGCAGTTTGTTTACAACGCTTAGTTTTTTGCCTTCGGTATCAAAACTTAAAAAATTATTCTCCGAGTAAAAATAGAATCGGTTATTTTCCATTTCTTTTATTCTCGGGAAATAGCGCAGTGAATCGATATTCAAGTTATTAACCGAAGCATTTATTTCATTAAGTGTTACGATTTCTTTTTGATTGCCGCTATCGGTTATAATCAGTGAATCTCCGGAAACATAATAATAAGAGCCGCTTCCTTTTACCCAATTAAGCTGACTTAAATATTTAGGAGCGAGTTTTCCGTAGGAATTAAAGATAATGTCCTGATAAGTAAACTCCTTTGTCTGAGCAAAAGTGAGCGAAATCCACCCCAATAAAATAAAAAGTGAGATTTTAAGATTTTTCATAATTCCGTCCTTTTTGAAATATGTTTATCATTAATTTACGTAAACTTTTTTCGATGTTTAAACTTTAAGCGTTAGAATTTCATCCCAATTGGTAGTAAACCGCTTGGATAACATTTCCCGCCGCAGCTTCCACTTTTTCTCCATAGCTGTTACGCCAAGCCTTACCGTATCCTTACCGTAACGGCGGTTAATTGCGTCAATGCGTTTCATTAAACGATTGTGTAAGTCAACATCAAAATCATAAAACAAATCTTGCTGAAAGTCCGTTTCGGGAATAATTCCGGTAACTATCACTCCCGCTTTCTTATATTTATAACCGGACAGATAGATTTTCTTCAAGGCTTTAAGCGCATATTTCACAATTTCCAATTGGCTGTTGGAAGGAACGGGAAGGGCAATGGTAAAGTTGTTGTAATATTGCGGGTCTTCTTCGTTAAATCTGTCCGTTAAAATAAAAACGGAAACATAAGCGGCAATTGATTTTTGTCTGCGAAGTTTTTCAGCGCAGCGTGTCGCATGAGCAGCTACGGAAGTTTCCAAATTTCTAATGTCGGAAACCTTGCGCCCGAAAGATCTTGTTGTTGCAATCGCTTTTTTCGGAGGGCGGACTTCCTCAAGGGATAAGCATCCTTCTCCTTTTAACTCGCGGTAGGTTTTTAATCCGACGACAGTCATCTCTTTCAATACCCAGCTTTCGGGAAGATTGATAAAATCATAAGCGGTGTTAATTCCTTTTATTCTCAGTTTGGCGGAATATCTCCGTCCGATTCCCCAAACATTTTCGATTGCCGTAAATTTAAGAGCGTAATCCAACTGTTTCTGATTTCTCAATACGCATACGCCGTTTAAGCGGGGTATTTTTTTCGCGAGGTGATTTGCGATTTTGGCAAGAGTTTTTGTCTTTGCCATTCCAACTCCCACGGGAATACCGACATCACGAAATACCTTTTTCTTTATTCTCATTCCGTAATTTTCCAATTTCTCGAATTTGTCCAAGCCGGAAAGATCGAGAAAGGATTCGTCGATGGAATAAATTTCAATGTTTGGTGTGAACGTTCTGAAAACCTGGTGCATTCGCCGACTCATATCGCCGTAAAGCTCGTAATTACTGCTGAAAACATGTACATTGTGCTCGCGAAAAAAATCTCGGCGGCGGAATGCCGGTTCGCCCATTTTTAATCCTAAATCCTTAGCTTCCTGCGAGCGGGCAATTACGCAGCCATCGTTATTGCTCAGCACAACAACCGGCACGTCAAGCAACTTAGGATTAAAAACCCTTTCGCAGCTCACATAAAAATTATTTCCGTCAACAAGCGCGTACATTTAAATATGCCTGTGTATCGAATATGTAACAACTCCCCAAATTACCAAGTCGTTGTCTTTGGAAACCTTTATCGGTTTAAACTCAGGATTATCCGGCATCAAATAAACCGTGTTTTCATCAATCTGCTTTACTCGTTTTACGGTAAACTCTCCGTCCAAAGCACAAACAAGAATGGAATCTTTAGTAGGCGTAAGAGATTTATCAATAATCAAAATATCTCCTTCCCAAATGTTAGAACCAATCATCGATGTGCCTGTAACCCGCGCAAAAAAAGTACTTGCCGGATTTTTGATTAAATATTTGTTCAAATCCAATGTTTCTTCCACGTAATCATCCGCAGGGGAGGGGAAACCGGCTTCGAGGTTTGCTCCGATTAGCGGAAGCTCTATCTCGGTAGAAGTATCCGGGACAAGAATTTCCAAAGATTGGCTTTTATGTAATCTTATAATTTTCATTCGCTTTTTATTTAAAGTTTAGAAGAACAAAGTTATTAATTAAGAACCGAAAATTTCAAATTTAAAATAGTTTTTTTATTTCTCTATCTATGATTTCGGCTAAATAATATTTTGATGTGCTGCGATAAATGATAAGAAAAAAGGTTGAAAAATAAAAGACACAAGATAAAAGGAAAAAGTTGAAAGTTTGTAAAAGGTCGTGTCATTGCGAGGGACGAAGTCCCGAAGCAATCTCCAGAATAAAAAAACAATTGCTGAATATTCCGGAGATTGCTTCGTCGTCCGGCTGTTGCCGGATTCCTCGCAA
>CAYLYR010000212.1:0-4190 GCA_964387835.1 uncultured Melioribacter sp. | reverse complement strand
AGAAATTACTGACTTCTGTTGTCATTCGACTGCGGACGCAGTCGAATGTAAATAGCCCCGAATGAAATTCAGAGATTTTGAAATTGCAGCAAAACCGCCAACTACGAAGTTTTCTACAAACATGTCGTCCCTAAGGGACTAAAAGATGTAAATCCGTTACCATACCAAATTAGTAATAGAAAGAGAAAAATTACTTCAGTGATTTTAGTTTTTAGCAATAATTTCCGGCTATTTCGTTTTTCTTTTTTTCATATTCGATTTACACAACAGCTCCGTAGGAGCGACATGAAGAATTAAACCAGATAAATGAATAAAAGAATGGATTTTCGATTATCCGGTATTCTATGATAAAATATTTAATTATCAGTCGTTCAGATAATAAATTTTAATTGAACGGAACTTCATAAATACGACTACGTCAAAAGTTGCAGAAAATAAAATTTCAAGGATTTCATAAATGAAAAAAATATTGATTATTGTTCTTAGCGTAATTACCGCTTTCCCTATGTTTTCTCAAAAAAGACTAACATTGGATGAAGCGGTTTCTATTGCATTAAGGCAAAACAGTACCGTCAGAAAAACCGAGAATAACTTGCGTTCTGCCAAAGCAGGTGTTAAGCAGGCTTTCGGAGGGTTTCTTCCATCTTTAAGCGCCTCTGGTTCTTGGAGCTGGAATAAAGTTAAGGATGTTGGAGGCGAGCAAATTGATTATTTCGGTACAATTGTAAATACGCCCGCAAGCGAGCAGGACAACAGAAATTACTCAATTTCACTTGGAGGAGGCTGGACGCTTTTTGACGGACTTGCAAATATCTCTAATTTCTCAAAGAGCAAGAATCAGTTCAAAGCAGCAAAGCTGAATTTGATTAAACTCAAACAGGATATTGTCCTGCAGACTCAAACATTATTTTTTAATGTTGTTAAAGCTCAATATGTTGTTCAAGTAAGGAAAGATAATCTTGAATACAGTAAAAAGTTTCTGGAGCAGGTTGAAACAAGGTATAAATTAGGCGCTGTTCAGAAAGCCGATGTTTACAGTCAGAAAGTTCAAGCGGGAAATGCGGAACTTAGTTTGATTCGCGCCCAAAACGATTTGGATAATTCAAAAACACAGCTTCTTGACTATTTGTCGCTGAATGTACTTGACGATTATGTTTTTGTAAGTCCGAATATGGATTCTCTGCAGACATTCAAATTTGACGATAACATTTCAGACGTTAGTGAATTGGTGGATGAGGCATTAAGATCACGCGCTGATTATTTAGCGCAAAAATTTAATTTAAAAGCCGCTCAAAACCAAGTAACATCGGCTCGTGCGGGATTTTTCCCCACCTTAAGCGGGCGCTACAGTTTTTCTTCATCTTCGGCGGCAGTTGAAAATTTGTTTGATAGAAATATTTATTCCGCAGGTTTAACTCTCTCAATTCCTATATTTTCAAGGTTCTCTACTTCATCGCAGGTGGAATATGCAAAGGTTGCCGAACTAAACGCCATGGAAGATACGGAATCTTATAAACGAAAAATTAAAATGGAAATTAAGCAGGCATATACCGATTTGATTGCCGCCAAAAAAGGGTTGGAGGTAAGCAACAGCACAGTTGAAGCGGCTAAAGAAAACAGAGAAATTAATCATCAGAAATACAGACTTGGTTCAGCTACTATTGTGGAAGTTCTTAAATCCGATAGCGACTATCAGAACGCATTAAGTTCGCAAATAGATGCTCAATACGCTTTCTTAATTCAGAAAGAGAAATTGAAAAACACCTTAGGTAAGTTAGATTATAAAGTTTATGAAAAAACCGTTGGGAGTAAGTAATGTCAACACAACAGAAAAAGAAATCAAAGAAAAAAATAATTGTTTTTACATCGCTCGGAGTTTTAATAATTGCCGTTATTGTTGTTGCTTTGCTAAACGGCAGTAAAGAGAAAATCGTTAAGGTTAATGTTGAAAAAGTTCAGCGGAGAACAATCACTCAGGTTGTTACCGCAACAGGCTCGATTGACCCGATTGACAAAGTAATTATCACTCCCGAAGTTACGGGGGAAATAGTGGAGTTACCGGTAAAGGAAGGAGACCGCGTTCAAAAGGGTGAATTGCTTGCTCGCATTAAACCTAATATTTATATAGCTCAAAGGAATCGCGCTAAGGCAAGTCTGCAATCGGCGGAAGCAAATTTAAAAGTACGTAAAGCAACTTTGGATAAAGCCGAGTCGGAATATGAACGAGTTAAGAAGTTATTCGCTAAGGGTTTGGCAAGCCAGCAGGAACTGGATAATGCGAAAGCAAATTTCCTTACAAACGAAGGACAATATTTGTCCCAAGTTTCAATGGTGAAACAAGCGCAGGAATCTCTTGCGGAGAAAGAAGAAGATTTGGCTAAAACTAAATTGACCGCTCCGTTGGACGGAACTATAAGTCAATTGAATGTTGAATTAGGTGAACGAGTTTTAGGCAGCGGTTTTAGTCAGGGAACAAACATGATGACCGTATCGAATCTTGAAAATATGGAAGCGGTTGTTGAAGTTGATGAAAATGATGTTGTTAATGTTGCTAAAGGCGATACAGCTATAATTAAGATTGACGCGTTTGGCGACGAAGAGTTTAAAGGGCTTGTTTATCAGGTTGGCAACAGCGCAATTAAAACCGGAGTAGGCTCGCAAGACCAGGTTGTGAATTTTGAAGTAAAAATAAACCTAATCGGGAAAAACAGAAAAATTAAACCGGGAATGTCCTGCGATGCGGATATTCAAACGGAGACGCACCATAACGTAATTGCCGTTCCGATTCAGAGTTTGACGGCAAGAATAGATAAAGGAAACTTCGGGAAGAAAAAAGGTAAAAGGAATTTCAAGAAATCGAAAAATGATAAGAAGCTCGAGAAAAAGAACAAACCTCAGGAAGTTGTTTTTGTTGTAAAGGGTAATCATGCGAAGATGGTAAAAGTCAAATCCGGAATTAGTGATGAAGATTACATCGAAATTAAAGAAGGATTGAAAGAAGGAGAAAAAGTAATTACCGGTCCCTACAAAGCCGTTTCAAGAGAACTGCAGGACGGAACAAAAATTCTTGTTGAGAAGAAAAAAAATCGTTCCTCGTTTAATAAGGAAAAGTAAGTGAATAATATGGAAAATATAATTTCGATTGAGCATATTGCCAGAATATACAAAGTCGGATTGGAAGAAGTGCATGCTTTGGCGGATGTTTCTCTGAAGATAAACAGAAATGATTACGTTGCAGTAATGGGACCTTCCGGTTCGGGAAAATCGACATTGATGAATATTGTAGGTTGTCTCGATACGCCTTCGCGGGGGATTTATATGTTCGAGAACGAGAATGTGAGCAGCATGAATGATAATCAGCTTGCGGAAATACGAAATCGGAAAATCGGTTTTGTTTTTCAAACGTTTAATTTGCTGCCTCGTTCAACGGCGCTGCATAACGTTGAACTACCGCTTATTTATTCCGGAATACACAAAGCCGAGCGTCTTGAGCGCGCTTATGAGGCTCTGAAAAAAGTAGGACTTGAAGATAGGGTTGATCACAAGCCGAACGAGCTATCGGGCGGACAGAGGCAGCGTGTAGCTATTGCAAGAGCATTGGTTACCGAACCCTCGATTATACTTGCCGATGAGCCGACGGGGAATCTTGACAGCAAAACAGGTAACGATATTATGGCGTTGTTCGAGGATTTAAACAAATCCGGCAACACGATTATCCTTGTTACTCACGAAGAAGAAATCGCCCGCCATGCCGAAAGGATTATACGTTTGCGCGACGGATTAATTGAGAGTGATGAAATTGTTGAAGAGAGAAGTTTGGTTGGAAAAGATGAATAAAAAAGTTTACTCTATCTTGTTTGAGATAAAGGAAGGTTTAGTTATTTCCTTTAGAGCAATTGCCGCAAACAAAGGGCGTTCCGTTCTCACCACTCTTGGAATCGTAATTGGAATTTGGGCGGTCGTTACAATGTCCACTGCCCTTAAAGGTATTGATATTGCTTTCCAGAACGGAGTCTCTTCTCTCGGCTCGGATAATTTGTACATCGACAAATGGGCGTGGTTTAATCCTAACACGCCGTGGTGGGAACTTCGTAACAGAAAAAATATCAGCATGGATGATTATTACAGATATAAAGAGTTGGCAAAACTTCCTTTGGCGACTGCTCCGAGTACGTTTACTCGTAAGACCG
>CAYLYR010000211.1:0-4244 GCA_964387835.1 uncultured Melioribacter sp. | reverse complement strand
CAAATTTTATATAAACGACAATAATAATATCGTATCAGAACCGGTTACAATATATCATTACGGAAATTTCAAAGATGTTTTTTAATCAATTATGAATTAGAATAAATTAAATATTATTAAAAACAATGGGTTTACCCGCCAATCTGTTTTATTCCACATGTATTCCCGAAAATATTTTGGTGTTTAATAATTGGTTCTCAACAAACCAACGAAGTTCGATTTTTAATCTTTTTCCCAAAAATTTTCGGCAAAAAATTATATAACTTTTTTCTAAAATTGTATAACACCAAACATTTATTAATAAATATATTTTTACTACGATTATTACAACTTTAACAAAATTTAATGAAATTATTTTATAACATATCGCCCTTATTAAAGAAGATAACAGCAGTCCTTTTGCTCTCCTATTTTATTATGTCTCCTTTGCTTTTTGCATTTCCCGTTGAAGAGTGCAGCGCTTCATGTCCTATGAGAATGGAAACGGAAAGGGGCGTAATGGGAATGAATGAGATGACGGCTCATGCTTGCAATCCGGAAAAGCAGAATGTAAGTATTTCCGCAACCGATAAAAGCGGCGTTCCCGATGTATCTGCAAAAAGCTGTATGGCAATAAAATATTTCGATTCTAATTTTAAGTCTGTAATAACTCAAAAATATGAATCCGTTAGTGCGTTAACCGTTATTTCTATTTTGGAGCAATTTGCGAATGAAAATAGAACAACTATAAACAACGGAAACACTCAACCTTTTCAAAAAGAAAAAAGTCCTCCTATTTACATTTCCATACAGACCTTTTTAATCTGAATAAATTCCCCTTTTTATAGATAGCCGGCAATGTCCGGTAAAGGATAATCTATATCCAATTTAATATTTTTTTAACATAAACATTTGAGGAAAATATGAACTCAAGATTGTTGATGCTGCTGATAGCTCTAATGTCGTTTGTCGGCACGCAGTTCGGACAAGCAAAAAAAGAATCACTGCAGGATTTAACGACTGAAGCAATAAAGGTTAGTCCAAAAGTAAAAATGCTGCAGTCGAAATTTAATGCGGCAAAATCCAATATAGAAATCGGAACTAATTTGCCGGATCCGGTATTAACATTGGGCTTGGTAAATTTGCCTACCAATACTTTTTCGTTTACACAAGAACCAATGACCGGAAAGATAATCGGAATTAGCCAGGCTATTCCCTTTCCGGGAGCTTTAAGTTCCGCTGCCGATGTTAAATCCGTAGATACATCGATAGTCAAACAGGAAATTTCCGACTTGCGGAATCAAATTCGCAAGGATGTTTCCGACTTATATTATTCACTTCAATATATCCGTGAGGATATAAGGTTATCTGAAGAAAGTATAGAATTGCTGAATCAAATTTCCAATGTTGCTAAAAGGAAATTTGAAGTGGGAAATGCAAGTCTGCAGAATATAATTCAAGTTGAAGTGCAGATTACGCGAGTAAAGGATAAAATAGAAACACTTAGAGGAAAAGAAAAATCGGTAACCGCAAAACTTAATGCAATGTTGTTAAGGAGTGAGAATGCTCCTATAATTACCGAAGAGATTTCCCCGATTGATTCTTACAATTTGAATTCGGATACACTTTTAAAAATAGCGGAGTTAAACCGACCGCTTTTACAAAAAATTAAGTTCGGCGAACTAAAAGCTCGTTTGATGAAAAAGCAGGCTGAGTATTCTTTTTATCCGAATTTTAAGGTTGGGGTGCAATATTCCCAAAGAGACTACAGCTCAAAAACCGGATTGGATTTTACGGATTTTTTCTCTGTGGTTGTCGGAGTAACTTTACCGATTAACTACGGCGGTAAAAAATCGGAAAAGGTTAATAGTGCTATTTATCTGCAATCGCTCTATGATAATAAATATAAATCTGTTTTGCAGGATCTTCAATCATCATTCGGCGGCATTAACGGTAAAATATCCGAGTTGGAAAAAAGAGAAACTCTAATTACCAAATCGCTATTGCCGCAGGCGGAGCAGTCCTACAAAGCATCGATTGCGGATTATCAAGTTGGAAAGATTGATTTTGTAAATGTGATAAAGGCTGAAAACGATATTCTTAATATCAAAACAAAGCTTGCAAAAATAAGGGTGGATTATTCCAAAAGTATATCACAGTTAGAATATCTATCGGGAAAACAGTTGAAAATTAAAGGATATAAATAGAAATGGAGAATAAAATAATGAGTAAGAAAATACTAACTTATGGTGTGCTGCTTTTAGTCGGACTAATTATCGGAGCAGGCGGTTACGGTTTATTTCAAGGAAGTAATTCTTCTTCCGTAAAAAGCGAAAATAACGCTGTGCAATCGGCTTCTAAGGAAAACGGGAAAAGGAAAGTCCTTTATTGGAGAGCGCCCATGAATCCTAAAGAGATTTATAACCATCCCGGAAAATCGAATATGGGAATGGATTTAGTGCCTGTTTATGCGGACGATTCCGGCGAAAGCGGTGTGGTTTCAATTAATCCCGTTATGCAGCAGGATATGAATGTGAAAATTGCAACGGTAAAAGCGGGAAAGTTAAATCCGGAAATATTTACAAACGGAATACTTCAGCCGAATGAGAAAAAGGAATATGTCGCAACAACAAAAATTTCCGGATGGATTGATAAACTATATATTAATTATACCGGACAAAAAGTCGGCAAGGGAGAAAAGTTGATAAGGATTTATTCCCCTGAACTTGTTGCGGCTCAAGAGGAATATTTAACTGCGCTTGCTTACGACAACGCCGTAGGTAACGGTGAAAGTAAATCTTCGCTTATTAAGAATGCGGTAAGAAAATTACAGTTGTTGGATGTGCCGAAAGATGAAATTCAAAGATTGCACGATACTAAGCAAGTAAAAAAATACGTAACCTTATTTTCTCCTATTGCGGGAACGGTAATATTCAAAGGCGTTGATGAAGGGGCTAAAATCAATCGGGGAACGCCGCTGCTTAAAGTTGCCGATTTAAGCGACTTATGGATACTTGCGGATATTTACGAATATGAAGCAAGCAAAGTTTCGGTTGGGCTTTCTGCAAAGGTTACTTTCGATTATTTACCCGGCAAAGAATATAACGGTAAAATATCTTTTATTTATCCTACGCTCGATACTAAAACAAGAACGTTAAAAGTTCGTTTGGATTTGCCTAACAAAAAGGGCGAGTTAAAGCCGGGAATGTTTGCCAATGTTGATATTAAAACAAAAAGTAACGGAATTTATCCGTTAGTGCCTGAGCAAGCCGTTCTTCGCAGCGGTAAACAAAATACGGTTATTGTTTCTCTCGGGGACGGAAAATTTAAACCGGCTCAGATTGAACTCGGCGAATATGCGGACGGATATTATCAAGTATTGAAGGGAATTTCGGCAAATACAAATGTTGTTACTTCCGCTCAGTTCCTTATCGATTCGGAATCAAATCTTCGGGCTTCGGTTGAGATGTTTAACGGTCCGAGCGATTCTACTGAAAATAAAATGAATATGAAAATGAATATGAAGGATCAAGACTCTGAGAAAAAGGAAGAAGTTAAATCCGATTTGATTAGAAAAGGTGTGATTGATGTTGAAGCCATTGATGCGAATAAAGACGGTAAGCTTTTTCAAGATGTAATGGACTGGAATGTGATTTCCGATAAACCGGGTGATTGCCCGATATGCGGTATGCATCTTCAGGAAATGACAATTGATCAAGTTAAAAAGAATTTACAAAAAAATGGTTTTAAATATAAATAGTACGTTGATTTTTTGAAATCGACGTGCCGTTAAACGGAGAAATTTATTATGGTACCAACTGAAAATCAAAAAGACGGTTTAATTGCAAAAACAATTGAATGGTCGATTAATAATAAAATAATGGTGATAATTTTAACGGTTGCGCTTATTTTAGGCGGTATTTGGGCAATTAAAAATACGGCAATAGATGCAATACCGGACTTGAGCGATGTTCAAGTAATTATATTTACAAAGTATTCGGGGCAGGGTCCTCAAATTGTTGAAGATCAAGTTACTTATCCTCTTACTACAAAAATGCTTTCCGTTCCGGGAGCAATTGATGTTAGAGGTTATTCCTTCTTCGGTTTTTCAATGGTTTATATAATTTTTGAAGACGGGACGGATTTATATTGGGCGCGAAGCAGAGTGTTGGAATACTTAAGTTCGATGCAAAGCCAGCTTCCCAAAGGTGTTTCGCCGGAATTGGGTCCCGATGCTACCGGACTTGGCTGGGTTTATGAATACG
>CAYLYR010000210.1:0-4256 GCA_964387835.1 uncultured Melioribacter sp. | reverse complement strand
ATCTTGGAAAGAGGCTGATTAGGCAAAACTTTTAACTTGGACATCAATTCAAAATAAGGCTCTTTATTCCATTTGGGATAAAACTGCGAATAGAATTTTTCAATCTGAACTATATTCATAAATGAATACTGAATATGCCCCTCAATCAAAAACCCGACGCGGGCTTTCGTTTCGGGAGAAAGTTTATACGAGTCCTCTCCGAAAATTAAGCACTCACCTGATCTCGGCTTGAGAAAACCATTGAGGATGTTAATTGTAGTTGTTTTGCCGGTTCCGTTTTTCCCGAGCAGCCCGAAAACGCTCCCCTTTTTTATTTTAAAATTAAGATTTTCGTAAACCTTTTTTTTACCGTAATAATGCGTTAAATTATTTACTTCAACAACATATTCCATAAACTACCGCTCTTTTTTATTTAGCAATTCAACAACCGAAAGAACTCTTCCCTCGGGTTTCGATTTGTAAGGATTTTTTACCTTTTCCACTTTTCCGCCTCTAAAATGAACCGTCATCATCGGAGATGAGATTGCCGCCTTGAGTTTTTCAAGTGAAATTAATTTCGGGTTAAAATAAACTAATGCTTTCGGTCCGTTCATATAACGCGTAGAGAAGCGTACTATTCCTTTTTCATTGGAAAGATGACTAACCAAATATCCGAGCCTTCTTGCTAAAGTTGAATTTGCCGCTTCCGGCATCGGGTAAATCAGTACTTTTAATTCTTCAGGTTTGTATTTGCTGTAATGATTGAACTTCCTGTCATAACGGCTAAACATTTTGGATTGATAATCATTAACGGAAATCTTCCCTTTTATTTTATATTCGGCATAAACATCAAAATCTATAGCATTTGTAACTTCTTCACCGTTAGAATATTTGATTGTAACTTCCTTTGCTTCCATTGCCTTCCTTATCTCATCGGGAGTTGTAGCCGCAGCGTTATAATAAATATCTGCAATTATCGGCTCTCCGAAATGAGTTGAAATTCCGTAAACTCCTTTATCCTTACGTAAAGCATAAACAAGGTTAGTATGGTCAACTCTATCAAACATCTTTTCTATTCTGAATTCCGCTACGGTTATTGAATCAATTTTATCATTTGATTTTATTCTCCGAACTTTCATGCGCACCGGCTGAAAAACTTCGCTCTTGATTTTTTCAGCATTTGTAACTTTCGGGTCATAATATATTTTAACCGTATGTGAAGTTGCGTAAGCGTCAAGTCCCTTAATTCCTTTAAATCTTCGAATTTGATTTTTAAATGAAGTTGCGCTTCCGAAACACTTAACCGTTTTTAATCCGGGAATTTCAAGCACCTGAGCTTTTTCAAGTTTATTAAAACCGCCCCATCTTTCGGAAAGAGTGGCAAATTCAAAATGATTTGCCAAATACAATCCTGCTGCGATTAAAACCACAGTAACAATCGGGATGAGATGTTTAGGCGTTTCCTTACTGTTAACTGTAAGAGTGTTGCTTACGGGACAGGCGTAAACACAATCTGTACAAAGATGACAATCCACGTGAGTTACGGTTTCATACTCTGAAACTTTTATTCCTTCCGGACATTTATCGTCGCACAACCCGCACATTGTACAAGTGGAAGGAGAACGTTTTATCTTTGTGAAAGCAAATCCGAAACTTCGCATAAACCCAACTTCGGTAAACAAGCCCGCCAGGACAAGTCCCCCGAGCAGCCAAACAATTCCCAAATCAGCGCCGATCAATCTTAAAAGAAAATATAATGCAAAAACTACAATTGTCGGAATTATATTATTAAAGATATTTGTTATCGCTCCGAGCGGACATAAATATTTGCACCAGAACAATCTAAAGAAAATCGCTCCGAGTATAGTTATCAATAGCGCAGGAATCGCAAAGTAAAGAACAATGTCACGGCTGGAAAACCCTGTAACAACCGCATAGTAAGGGTCAAACTCCCTGCAGAAAAGTTCGCTGCTTGTCATTGTAAAATAGATTGAAACGAACAAAATTATATATTTAAAAACTCTTAATCCCCTATCCAAACCATTCGGCATTTTTATTCTAAGATGAAATTTTTCTCCAATTTTTCCAAACCATTCGGAGACCGAGCCAATCGGGCAAAGATAACTGCAGAATAATTTGCCGAACAAAAATGCTCCTACAAGCAGAATAATCCCTAAGAAAATCTGTGTTTCCCCCATCGTACACGAAAGTGAACCGAGGTTCAATTTACTCATAAAAGCCGACAAACCTCCGAACGGGCAATACGCCTCAAAGTCAGCGACATATCCTTTATCGAATAAAGGACGAATCGCAACATAAAGCAGAAGTAGTAAAATTATCGATTGAAATGCTATTCGGATTGTATTTGTGTATCTGTATTTAGTCTTGAGTTTTTTAACCTTTATCATCATATACCTTTTAATATAAGTTGTCCCGAGCATAACTCGGGACAACTTTTAGAATTGTGAATTGGAATAACTGTTTACTTCATCAATATCATTTTTTTGGTAGCAGAGTAACTTCCCGCTTTTAAGGAGTAGAAATAAACGCCGCTTCCCAACTTCGATGCGTCAAAGTGATATTCATATCTTCCTTTATTCATCTCGGTATTAACTAAAGTTGCGACTTTCTGTCCCAACAAGTTATATACCGCCAATGTTACCATTCCGCTTTCCGGAATCGAGAACTTAATCGTTGTTGTAGGATTAAACGGGTTAGGATAGTTCTGTCCCAATTCGAACCTAACTACAGTTCCTTCTCCGTCGCCTACGCCGTTCATTGTCGGTTCGGCTTCCCACTGATCCGATTTATCTTCCTGCGGTGTCCAGTGGTCTTGAGGAGCGTCATAAGGCTGTACAAATTCTCTTGCTCCGGTCATGGCTATGTAGCGTACTCTGTATGCAAAGTCTGCAAAGCCGGCCGGTTCTGCGTGGAATGCGCCATCGGCATCACTGAAGCCGTAACGATATTCAAAACCGTTCCATGCCGGTCCGGTTACACTTAATGTTGCCGTGTAAACCATGTCGCCATCCGGATCGGTTAACTGAACTTCTCTCATATCGTCTCTGTCAACCCAGCCTTTTAAGAATGTAAACGCCGGTTCTTCGGCTATCCACCAAACAGTATCGGTTGCCGGATTAAACGTCGGAACTTGAATTTGGTCATCGGCTGCATCTGTCATATCTACCGAGAAAGTAATCGATACGGTTTCTCCTGCCGGAACTACCCAATCGGGATTAACGTCATCGTAATATACCGGATCTACCGTCTGGTCGGTTGTTCCTTCAAATGCTACGTCTCTGTTGCCGCCGCCTTGACTGAACGGGCGTTCCCAGCCGTCTGTCCACATTGTAGCTGTGTCGGCTAAGTTTACGAAGAACTTGTATGCTTCGTCCGTGCCAACTACTTCTTGTGTGAAAGCTACCGTTCTGAACCACTGGTTAGCATCCAAGAAATTCTGGTCCATCGGGTCGGCATTGCCCCAGCCGTTAAAGCTGCCGCGTACTTGTACCGAATCCGAAGCATTATCAAAAATACCGACTTCGTTCATAACGCTCATATCAACATTAAAAGTAATATTACCGTCGGCAAAGTTCTGCCCCGGTTCAACATCATTCCAATAAGCGAAGTAACTATTGTTATCGCCGTCTATCGGAGTGAACTCACGGTTATCAACGCTTTCCCATGTGTAATCGGTTGAGCCTTGGTCGCCGTAAATAAACTTGAAGTATAATGTTTCTCCGCCGGTTAATGTGTCAACGGTTACGCTATAAGTTGAGTCGCCGTCAGCATCGCTCATCATTATCGGGCTATTCTGCCAGTCGGTGAAACTTCCGGCTACGTAAACGTCTTGAGTCGCCGGATTAAAGTTAGTTTGTGCTTCCAAACTCATGTCAACTTCAAACGTAACGATTGCCGTTCCGCCGAAACTCTCGTTGTTGAAATATACCGGCGCAAGTGTGCTGTCGCTGCTGCCGACAAAAATTTCACGGTTCGGTTGTCCTTGAAGTTCATCGTGTCCGTCCCAGCCGAGTCCGATATTATATTTGTACTGATAGGAGGCATTCGGGTCAAGCTCGAATGTTTTGGTATAAACCAAATCTCCATCCGGGTCATCCATAACCTTCTCGGTGTTTGCCGGAGGCTCATTCAGCCAGTTATCAAAGTCGCCCGGTATTGTTACAACATTACTGTCGGGATTGAATTTACCCAACGCCGCTTGTACGCTCATGTCAACTTGGAAAGTTACGTTAACAGTCGGAGGATTACCATGCCAT
>CAYLYR010000209.1:0-4318 GCA_964387835.1 uncultured Melioribacter sp. | reverse complement strand
GCAATAGAAATTTCGCGAGTTGCGGAGAGGTTAAATCCGTAATCGGTTAACATGCTAAAGTAGGCAACAAACGCCGCAGCGAAGTTAATCAGTCCGAATTGTTCGGGACCGAGCACACGAACCAGATAAGGAAAAGTAATGAGTGGAAACAAGTAATTGGAAAGCTGCAAAACGGTAAGCGAGGAAAAATTTCTCAAGAGCTTAGAACCATTATTAATTGATGTTATTAATTTCATGAGAAGTTTATTTACGTGTCAGCCAATTTTGAGGATTCTTGTATTCCCTACCGTTCCAAATTTCAAAGTGAAGAATATTTCCTTCAACGCCTTCGGCAACATTACCGAGCGCTTCTCCCGCCTTTACTTTTTCACCTTCTTCAACTTTTATGCTGCCGAGATGCCCGTAAACCGTTCTGTAATTTTTATTATGAGTAACAATCACAACACTTCCGAATCCGGGCAGCCACGAAATTGTCGAAACTATCCCGTCTGCAACAACATGAACCGGTTGAGTCTTACCGGCTTTTATATCGATCCCGGAATTAACAATAACCGTTTTCAGCTTTCTGTTTCTAATCTTCCCGAATTTCTTAACTATTCGTCCTCTGCTAATCGGCCATGGCAAATTTCCTTTAAGTTTGGAAAACTTAACATTGGGATAGTAGGTTAAATTTTTTTCAGATGCGGAAGCATTTTTTTCTTCCTTTTCCCGAGATGCAATTTCCTCCTTGCGCTTAGCTTCTTCCAATGCTTTTGCTCTTTTTATCAGATTGTCAATAAGGCTTGCAATTTGTTTTTCGCTTCTTTTCTTTTTGGATACTAACGCCGTTTTCCTCTTTTTGTTTTTTCTTATTTCGGCAAGAAGTATTTTCTGCTCGGCTAACTTTCTCTTTAATTTTCCTGCGGTTTCCCGATTTGAAGCGATAAGTTTTCGCAACGACTTTTCTTCGGAATACAAATTTCTTTTGTTCTGTTTTAATTTTGCTTCAATATCGTTCAGTTTTTTTGTTTTTTCCTCGACAGAACGATTAAAAAACTTAAAGTAGTAAACCTTGTTATACGCCTCGTTAAAAGATTTCGAGTCCAACAGAAAATCAAGCAATCCCGCATCCCTCGATTCATATAACCACACTGCATATTGGTTAAGAGCGGCATTTATTGATTTTTTATCCTTCTCCAAACCGGCAATCGAGTTGGTAAGTTTCTTTATCTCTCTCTTTGTTCGGTTAATTTTTTTATCGGTTTTCCGAATTAGTTTTTCGACAAGAAAAATTTGTTTTTGAATATTCTCAAGTTCCGCTCCGGCGGATTTTTCCTTTGACGAAAGGCTTTGAACATCCTTTTCGAGTTGAGCAATCTCGCTCCGAATTCGGGATAACTCTTTGTTCTTAGATTTGATTTGTCGATTGGTTTGCGCATTAGCAGTCACGCCGAATAAAAATAACAGTAGAATTATTTCTAATGTTTTTTTCACCATTCCACTACTTCCGCATCATTCGGAATATTAAATTTCAGCGAAGTTATTTTTTTATTAATCTCGATTTTTCTGTAATTAACATTTAGAACCGTGGAAGGATTATTCACAACAGCCTTTATTTTCAAAGGGATAATCAGTTTCCCATCTTCAAAATCTTTAAAATTCGCATACTTAACTTTTAGATCAATAGGCTGCTTTCCTGCGCTCTTAAAACCAAATTCCTTGAGTGCAATCTCTTTTTTATCAATTAAGTATCTTCTTATGTTTTTTAGAGAATCTTCAAAAGTAAGATGAAAATATTTATCATCATAAAAATATTTTTTAGGCGAATGGCGTAAATCGAGATTAAAATCCGCAAATCCGAGAAGCAGATTTCTGAACTCGTTTTGACTTAAATTGAAATTAAAGATCTTTTTTATGATTCGTCCCGGAGATCCGCCCCGATAGACTATGTTGTTTACATCATCATAATATTCAAACGAGTTATCGGTAAGAATAAACTCCGATAAAGTTATTCCGAAAGGTCCGTATCCGGCTACATACAATGAATCGGGCTTCTTAAATTTCAAGACGAAATTAAACTTATTCTCGCTTGTCTTAGTTCTAATCTTAATAGTTCCGCTCCCCTTAAATGTATTTACTCTCCGCCGTTTTGCTTCCACCTTAATCATAACTCTTTCGGCTGGTATTGTTGCTCTCCGTTGAACAATTTTTTTTTCGGCACAACCGGATACTAGCAAAAGCAAAATGAAACCGATTAATAATCTACGGCTCATAATTTTTCTCCATGCGACGAATCCGTATTTTTACCGTTAGCCTCTTTAACCTTATTGGCTTTCTTTGCTCTTCTCAAATATTCTTCGGCTTTATCAATATTGCCCAACTTCTTATAAATCTCAGCCATGTGTTTGAGAACTTCTTCGTTATTGTTATCTTTTTTCAAGGCGCGTAAAACATAATCCGCAGCTTCTTTTGCTTTTCCCATCTTAAATAACACCCAACCTTTTGTATCGAGATAAGAGGAATTATTCGGTTCTTTTTCAAGAGCTTTGTTGACTAACTCCAAAGCATAGTTTAAATCGGAGGAATCGCGTTTGGTTAATGAATAAGCATAGTTGTTCATTGTAAGCGCGCTTGTCGAATCAATCGATAAAGCTTTTCGGTAAGCTTCGTCACACTTTTTCCATTCCTTCAAGTCATCGTAAATCATTCCGAGCATACCGTAAATTTGCGCATTATCGGGAGAAACATTTAACGCATTCCGCAAATATTTTTCCGCTTCAGAATATTCTTTTAGTTGGTAAAGAGTAAATCCGAGGGCGGAATTTGCGTTCAAATCGTTCGGATTTAATGAAACGGCTTTCATCAAATATTTTTTTGCTTTTAAATTTTCTCCTTTCTGTGAATATGAAAGTCCGAGAATAATATTTACGACAAAATTATCGGGGAAATGATCAACCGCCTTTGTCATCTCGGAAATTGCTTCATCATATTTATGGTTGTCAAACAGCAATCCTCCAAGCTGAACCCAAATTGTACTGTTCCACTCGGCAAGGTTAACCGCTTGTTTTAAGTATTCTATGGCAAGACTATCTTTTTTCTCCCGCTGTAAAATATCCCCAAGCGCTGCTTTAACGCGCCAATCGAGTGAATCGGAATCTATCCGCAACATTAACTTTTCAGCATAAGGCAGCAGAGTAGTATCTTTATCCGTTTGAGCCTGATTGATAAATGAAACCGCTATCAAAAACTTTTTGTTAAATTTAACATCGTTACTCGCTATAATTTTTCGATACTCTTCGTAACTTTTTCCCCACTCTTTTTTCATAACAAAGATATGAGCCTTGTACTCAATTAGATTTAAGTCATTGGGGAAAAGGGGAATAAGATTATCAAGAACAGATAGGGCTTTATCGTAATTTTTATTTCGTATGTAAAGTTCTACCAGAATTTTCTTTAGATTAAGATTCGCCGGCGCAATTGAAATCAGTTTATTTACATAACCGATTGTCTGCTCAAGCCGCCCCAATCTTTCGCTTAAATCCGCCATTGCCAAAAGCGTTTCCCATTCAGGTCCAACCGAATCAAGTGTTTTCTTGTACAATGTCATCGCTTCCATCGGACGCTTTGCTTCATATAATTTCGCCAGTCCGAACAAAGCCTTCGGATTTGTGGAATCAACTCTTAAAATTGCTTTATATTGGGTGATTGCCGAATCTCGAAGGTGAGCATATTTATATATTGAAGCAGATAGAAATCGGTAATTAATATTTTTCGGGTCTTTCTTAATTGCAATCTGCACATTGTTCAATGCGTTACTGATTTTATTCAGAGTATAATAATCTTTGGCTATTGTGTAATAAATTCCCGCGCTCGAATCATAATTAAGCGCATCGTAATATTCCAAAATAGCGCCGGAATAATCACCTTTCTGTTCACGGATCAAACCGTTGATAAATTTATTCCGAGCTGCCTGAGATTTAAGATATGTTTCAATTTTATCGGCGGAATAGTTTTCGGAAGAAGAATTTGTAACTACGTTTTCAGATGAACTACAGCCGAAAAATAATATTGATAGAATATATAGTAGAGCTAATTTTTTCATAACCCAAAAATTTTAGTTTAATTTTATAAATTAGGGAAATAGTAACTAATTTGCGAAAATAAATTCAACCCATTCAAAAGATAATATCTTCTTCTACCGTTTGAAGAAGGTTTAAGTAACTTTCATATCTTTCGTGTGTAATCTTTCCGTCAGCTAATGCTTTCCGTACGGCACAGGCAGGCTCGTGAAAATGAGTGCAAGAGTTAAATTTGCACTCGGGAATAAACTCGGCAAACT
>CAYLYR010000208.1:0-4335 GCA_964387835.1 uncultured Melioribacter sp. | reverse complement strand
TAGGTTAAAAATCAATTTTAGTAATTATCTTTCGGCTTTATCCGATTTGACAGTAAATCTTTCCACTTTAGATAACAGCATTTCCATCTTAAATAACTCTTTTAACCCCGGCGCTGTTTCGGCATCTTCCGACTTTAGTAATGATAACAACGAGTTTGTTTTTGTTGTAAATAATTCAGCGCCTGAAAATCATCAAGTTCCCCTTTTACTTCTTTATTCGGATGGAACTTATAACGATTTTCAATGGACAGAACTTCTCGTTAATCCGACTTTTCTTGATATGAATTTGAATAAAATTACATTAACAATTGCGCCTGAAGGAAGTCTCGGATTTACCGATTACCCTTACAACAGCAAGGGCAGCGGTTTGTTTTATGACAATGATAATCTCAGAAGATTTTTTGAATCGGGATTTTTGTACGGGACCTCGTCGGTCAACGTTATGGATAATCTACATGACACAATCTATGGAGCGCAAAGCGGAGATTTTAAGGACCTTATTCCTTTAACTGTAAATATTCCCGGAGAGGATGCCGATCAGCAGGGAAATCTTGTTTTTGATGATTTTAACGCGGGCGCTTCTCGAATCGGAATAAGAACGGATTTGTATTCTTACGAGTATTCTTCAACCGAATCGGAAAACTATGTGATTTTAAGATATGTTCTTCACAACATAACTTCTGCGGAAATTGATAATCTTTATGCCGGACTTTTCTTCGACTGGGATTTGGACGAAGATGATTATGCGGACGACATAGTCGCTTACGATTCGGATGAAAATTACGGATACGCATACGACAGCGGATTTAACACTATTTCAACTTATCAGGGCGCAGCATTGATTTCCGATAACAATTATAATTTTTACGCTATTACGAATAACGGAAGCGACGGCGGAATAAATTTAGACCCGTTTACTAAAGCCGATAAATGGACTGCGATTTCAAGCGGACTGAGTAAAACCTCAGCGGGACCTAATGATATTTCATTTGTCGTTTCGGGAGGTCCATACTCTGTCGGCGCGGGGGAATATCTGAATGTTGCCTTTGCCGTTGCAATTGCAGATAGTTTAAATGAATTAACATCGGCGATTGCAGACGCACGAAGTAGGTATTCCGAATTGCCGCTCGGCGTTGGAAACAGCGGAGAGAGTGTGCCGAATGAATTTGTGTTATATCAAAACTATCCGAATCCCTATAACCCGACAACAACGATTGAATATTCAATACCGAACGTAGAGACCTTGCACGCAACGTCTCCTAACGTACAATTGATTGTTTATGACATTCTCGGACGTGAAGTAGCTACGCTTGTAAACAAGAGACAAACGCCGGGGAATTATCATGTTACGTTTAACGCTGCCAACTTACCGTCCGGAATTTATTTTTACACTTTACGCGCCGGTGATTTTACTGCTACAAAGAAAATGCTGTTGATGAAATAGAGGCAAAGGTTAAGGTTACAAAAATTCCATAAAGTATTGAGCCGCTTATTCACGAATTGGCGGCTTTGTTTACTTATAAACCAACGTTTTTTCACTATTTTAATTTCTAATTGGTTTCCTCGTTATTTGATTAACATCACATTCCCGGCGGTTATAATATCTTAAATTGACTTTGTATAATTCCGTTAAAATAAGTATTATGTGATTATTAATTTAACGTGGAACAAAATTATTTTATAAACGTTTAATTATCTCAATAAAGATAGAGGGAAACATGAGATTAAGTGAACTTGATAGAAGCAACTACTTTAGAGCAATGCTTTTGTTAAGCGGTAAAGACAGAAAAATAAGTAAATCGGAACAAAATTTTATCTATGCCTTAGGTGAAAAGCTGGGATTCGAAAAGTCCTTTACGAATTCCGCTGTTAATTCTTTTTTCAGCAACAAATATATTCCTAATGACCCGCCGAGATTTTCCAATCGTGAAATTGCAAAAAGCTTTATTCGCGACGGAATAAAATTAATAATTGACGACCCGAAAATTAATCAGGAAGAAGTCGATTGGATTACAAATGTTGCTAAGGTAAACGGCATCAATGAAAATTGGATTTTTGATTTGATTGAAGAGACCAAACATTCGCAAAATTACGAAGCTTCCCCGATAACCTTGGAAGTGGAAAGTTTTTTAGAATAAAGATGAATGACATTTCTCAAAGAATAAACATTGTTCAAGGCGATATTACAAAAGAAAAAGTTACAGTTATTGTGAACGCCGCAAACAGAACGCTTCTTGGCGGCGGCGGAGTTGACGGAGCAATTCACAGGGCAGCGGGACCCGAATTATTAGAAGAATGCAAAACTCTCAACGGCTGCAATACCGGAGAAGCTAAAATAACAAAGGGGTATAATCTTCCTGCGGAATTTGTTATTCATGCGGTCGGTCCCGTTTGGAGAGGCGGAAACAGTAACGAAGATAAACTTCTTGCATCGGCATATTTAAATTCATTAAAAATTGCATCGGCAAAAAAATTAGAGTCAATCGCTTTTCCTTCAATAAGCACCGGGGTTTACGGTTTTCCATTTGAAAGAGCTTGTAAAATAGCGCTTACGGTGATTTTTGATTTCTTAAGTAAAAATAAATTTCCCGTAACAGTAAAATTAATTGCCTTTGATAAAGTCGATTATTTATCTTACAAAAAAGTTTTTAACGATTTCCTTAACTCTACGGCATTAAAATAAAATTCAATTTTCTTCTCTTTTTTCAATAACAATAAATTTCCGGTATTTAATTATTTTTGTAAGAATAAAATGGAGTAACAATGAGCAAAATAGAAAAAGTTATTAAAAGAACAGGCACTATCGTCCCCTTTAAAAAAGAGAGAATTTCAAATGCAATTTATCGCGCAGCCGTTTCCGTTGGCGGTAGGGATAAAGAAACAGCCGATAAATTAGCCGACATTGTAGTTGAAGTTTTAGAGGAAAAAACAAAGGAAGGAGAAATTCCTCACATTGAACAAATACAGGATATTGTTGAAAAAGTATTGATAGAACAAGGGCATGCAAAAGTTGCAAAGGAATATATTCTTTACAGAGAGGAACGTAACAAAGCCCGCTCGGCGGAATCCCGTTACGCTTCGGCTCCTAATGAAAACATTCCTTGGGCGAAAATTTGGCACGTCTTGGATTGGGCTGTCGATAAAAAACTAAACAGTGTCGATTTGCTCAACGAAAGAATTAAAAAAGAAGGCTTTGCCAGAATTGTTCACGAATCGGAAAAAGCGTACGAAAACGAAATAGATACCGCCGTAGAACAAATAGTTGAAAAAATTGATACGTTAAAAATGGTTATGGTAAGCGGACCTTCTTCCTCGGGAAAAACTACCACAACAAAAAAAATAGAACAACGTTTGGAGAAATACGGATATAAATTTGTAGCTCTTAATGTCGATCATTATTTCTTCGATTTGGAACTCCACCCGAAAGATGAATTCGGCGATTACGACTTTGAAACTCCGCAAGCTCTCGACTTGGATTTGATAAACGAACATCTTGAAAAACTGAGCGGCGGTGAAGAAGTTTGGATTCCTTATTATGATTTTAAGGCGGGAAAACGTCATCTTAACAGAACAAGAATGCAGCTAAGCGGAAAAGAAATAATTTTAATTGATAGTCTTCACGGATTGTATCCAAAATTCAGCGAGAATATTCCGGATGAAAATAAATTCAGACTTTATCTCGAACCGCTTCTCCAAATGAAAGGAAAAGATGGAAAATATATAAGATGGACGGACATCCGCCTAATACGCCGCATGCTGCGCGATTCCGTGCAGAGAGCATACAATCCTCGACAAACATTGGAACATTGGCATTACGTCCGCTCCAGTGAGCTTAGAAACATTATACCGAATCAATCCAAAGCCGATTTTATCGTAAACACATCGATGCCGTACGAACTTCCTCTTTACGCACATCGTATGGGAAATTTATTTAAGGAATGGGTAAACGAATTTAAGGATAATCCGCTGAAACTTGACGCTTATGAAAGAGCCGTAAGGGTTTCTAAAATGCTGGAAACCGTTACTCCGATTTCGGACGATTCTTCAATTCCCAAAGATTCCTTATTGCGGGAATTTATCGGCGGAAGTGTATTTAAGTATTAGCGGTTTTTATATACTCGGACTTAAGTTACTACTTAGTAGTTGGCGGTTGTGCTGCAATTTCATTTCGAGGCTATTCGGATTAGACCGCCTTCGCAGTTGAGTAATCTTTCAATTCACATCGTCATTGCGAGGAGTCCGGCGATAGCCGGATGACGAAGCAATCTCCTGAATATTCAGCTTTGGTTTTCTGTATTGGAGATTGCTTCACTCACTCCGTTCGCTCGCAATGAC
>CAYLYR010000207.1:0-4388 GCA_964387835.1 uncultured Melioribacter sp. | reverse complement strand
ATATGACTTTGAATCAATCGCTCTATTTTTCATAACCTGAAAAAGTTTATCAATTCCCTTTCCTGTTTTTGCCGAAAAACTAACATCGGAAGGAATTGCTTTGTTTTCGAATAAATCAACTTTATTAGCGGCTAAAATTATTTTCTCTTTATCCTTTATCTGCAGTAGAGATTCGTAAACATCTTCGTCAAAACCAACAGTGGAATCGTTCAAGAAAATAACAAAATCGGATTGTTCTATTGTTTCTTTGCTTCGCAAAACACCTTCCTTTTCAATATCGTCTTTCGCATCGCGAATTCCCGCAGTATCAAAAAGTCTGAAAAGATAACCATCTATTTTTACTTCTTCACGAATAACATCTCGAGTTGTCCCGGGAGTTGCGCTTACAATCGCGCGGGATTCCTTTAGCAAATAGTTTAACAAGGAAGATTTTCCAACGTTCGGTTTTCCGACAATCGCCACGTTAATTCCATCGCGAATAATTTTACCGAATTTATACGTCTCCAAAAGTTTATTAATTTCCGAAATAACTTCATCCACCTTTTCAATAATTTTATCGTTGGGAATAAATTCCAAATCTTCTTCGGCAAAATCTAACTCTAATTCTTCCAGCGATAAGATGTCAATCAATCCGTCTCGCAGAAAATTTACTTTTTTTGAAAGTTCTCCGTTAAGCTGATTCCTTGCGCCTCGCAGCGAAGCTTCGGTTCGCGCGGAAATAACTTCCGCAACGGCTTCTGCCTGCGCCAAATCTATTCGCCCATTCAAAAAAGCTCGCTTGGTAAACTCTCCCGGATTTGCTAATCTTGCACCGGAAAAAACCAACTCTCCCAAGATTTTTTCAACAATTAACGGATTTCCGTGCGTACTGATTTCAATCGAGTCCTCGCCCGTAAAAGAATGCGGAGACTTAAAAACCGAAACAAGTACATCATCGATAATTTGTTTTTCTTTATCTAATATTTTTCCGTAATGTATCGTATTAGGCTCTGCTTTTGACAACAAAATCTTTCCCGAAAAAATTTTATCGGCAACTTTGGCGCAGTTTTCTCCGCTTAACCTAATAATGGAAATAGCGCCTTCCCCAGGCGGAGTTGCGAGAGCAGCAATAATATCTTCGGAATATTTATTAATCAAAAGTTAAGTTCTCTATGGTTTTGTTAAACCAAGTAATGTAATGAATTTTTTCTTAATATTCAACAAAAATAATCTCGCTTATAACTAATAAAAAAATTCTATTGAATAATCATCATTCTATTATTACTTTATTAATCGATTTATTTACAATATATAAACAAAGGTCTTCTATGAAAAAGTATTTTTTAATGTTGTTTTTTGCCGGCGCAATTCTTTTTGCGCAGGAAACAAAAGTTACGGAAACTCTCCAAACAAAACTTCTTTCCACTCCTGAAAATAAAACCGTAAAAGTTTGGTTTTATTTTACCGATAAAGGAGATAATACCGATTACTACCTTACTCATCCGGAAAAAGTTGTTTCAAAAAAGTCATTAGCACGCCGTGCCTTGCGGATGAAAACAAAAAACCTGATTAATTTTCGTGACATTCCCGTTAACAATTTATATGTACAAAAATTGAGTAAGCTCGGAATAAAAATTCATCATCGATCACGATGGTTTAATTCCGTTAGCGCTTATGCAAACTATGATGAAATTATTTCGGCGGAAAAATTTCCTTTCGTAAAAAAAATTGACTTGGTTCGTTCTTTTAAAACAGACGACAAAGTGAAAAAAAGTAATTCTCTTAAAAGATATAAATCCTCGCCGAAATCATCTACGGATTTTGATTACGGTTTATCCTACACGCAGCTTGAACAGCTTAATGTGCCCGCCGTACATAACTTGGGAATATACGGACAAGGAATTACAATCTGCTCAATGGATGCGGGTTTTAATAATCTTGCTCACGAAGTTTTTAATAACATGAATATTATCGCCATGTGGGATTTTGTAAATAACGATGGAAACGTAGGCGATGAAGGCGATATGGGTGAAGGTTCTCACGGAACGGAAACGTTATCAACAATCGGCGGATTCAAAGAAGGCTCGTTAATCGGACCGGCTTTCGGCGCTTCATTCCTCTTGGCAAAAACCGAAAATACCGATTCGGAAACGCCTGCCGAAGAAGACAATTGGATTGCAGCCGCCGAATGGGCTGATTCAATTGGTGTTGACGTTACTACAACTTCGCTCGGTTACCTTGAAATGGACCCTGGGTATCCCGGTTACACTTGGGAAGATATGGATGGCAATACGGCTACAATTACAATCGGCGCAGACCTTGCTGTTAAACGTGGTATCGTTGTTGTAAACTCAGCGGGCAACGAAGGAGATAACGATTTCCACAACACACTCGGAGCGCCTGCAGACGGCGACAGCGTTATTGCCGTCGGTGCGGTTGATGCTTCCGGAAGCAGAGTTTCGTTCAGCAGCGTAGGTCCAACTGTTGACGGACGGATTAAACCGGATATTATGGCAATGGGCAGCGGCGTTGCTGTCGCGTCTCCTTACGGGTCGGGATACACTTCATCAAGCGGAACATCTTTTAGTTGTCCTCTTGCCGCCGGAGTTGCCGCTCTTGTTCTTTCGGCAAATCCATCTCTTACTCCGATGCAGGTTAGAGATGCGCTTCGCGAAACCGCTTCGCGGCATAACAATCCCGATAATAAATACGGCTGGGGAATTGTGGACGCTCTCGCGGCTGTAAATTATTTTCGAGTTCAAATTTTTCATACGCCGCTTACGGACACGGAAGATGAAAACCGTGAAAATATTATTACGGCAACGTTTACTTCCAATATGGAAATAGACGAATCTTCCCTTTACGTTGTTTTTTCTACGAATAATTTTATAACAAAGGATTCATTACTTTTAACCCCGACGGGAAATGAATATTCTGCGACTCTTCCAAGCATGAACAATGTTACGGTTGAGTATTACTTAAAAGCTTCTAATGTTTCCGGAATTACATCCTACCTTCCGGCAAATGCCCCGACCGATTATTTTGAGTTTACGATTGGTCCCGATACAATTCCTCCGACTGTCAATTTTAATCCGATTACGGCTGTTTCAATAGCCGACTTTCCTATTAAAATTACGGTTGGCGCTTCGGACAATCAAGGGATAAACTCGGTTACAGTAACTTATAATATTAATAACGGCGACAATAGTTTTTTTAATCTTACCGATATGCACGACGGAAGTTTTTCGGGGTTTTTTCCGATAGATTCCAACGAAGTTGTTGTAGGAGATTTTATCAATTATAAAATATCGGTTACCGATATTGCATCTTCTCCGAATACAACCACAATTCCATCAGACGGAACTTATTACAATTGTGAAATTTCAGCATATCAGAACATCAATGAAAATTTTGATACCGATAACGGAAATTTCACTTCTACAAATGATTGGCAGATCGGCGTTCCGGCAAACCCGCCCGACGCGCATTCGGCGCCCAATGTTTGGGGAACAATATTAAACGGAGATTACGGCAATAGCTCACTTTCGGAACTGCAAACGCCGCAATATAAGGTTTTCGGCGATAATCCGTCTCTTACTTTTTGGCACTGGTACAAAATTGAAAACGGTTACGACGGCGGAAATGTAAAGATTTCCGTTAACGGAGGAAGTTTTCAATTAATTACTCCCGTAGGAGGTTACGACGATCAAATTTCTTCTAACTGGGGAAATCCTATCGGCGGAGAAGAGGCGTTTACCGGAAGTTCCGACTCGTGGAAGGAAGTAACATTTAATCTTAACGGGATAGTTTCAAACGGAGATGAGATTGTATTTAAGTTTGATTTCGGAACAGATGAAAGCGTGACAGACACAGGCTGGTTTATCGATGATTTCTCCTTAACGGATATTGGTCTTCCCGTTGTAGGAGTTAACGAAGAAAACTCCATTCCCGATAAATTCACACTTGCTCAAAACTATCCGAATCCGTTTTCCAAAAGTTCCGGAGGAAACGCTGCGACAACGATTAAATATTCGATACCGATTGTAAGGGCGAAAAATTTTTCGCCCCAACTAAACGTACAACTGAAAATATATGACATTCTCGGTCGTGAAGTTGCTACGCTTGTAAACAAAAAAGAAATGCCGGGAAATTATTCGGTTAAATTCAATGCCGCAAATCTTCCGAGCGGTGTTTACTTTTACACTTTACGAGCCGGTGATTTTACAGCTTCAAAAAAAATGATTTTGATGAAATAGTATCAAATGACCAAAGAAGCGGTTAAGTTGTTTGTAGTGAATATTAGGGACGGATAATTAATAATTGATTAAAAAACATCTTTGAAATTTCCGTAATAATATATTGTAACCGGTTCTGATACGATATTATTATTGTCGTTTATATAAAATTTG
>CAYLYR010000206.1:0-4396 GCA_964387835.1 uncultured Melioribacter sp. | reverse complement strand
AATACAATTAATTTTGAAAAAGTCCCTAACTTTTTCATATCAACTCCAATTTTAATAGAGATAAAAACATATTAAGATAACTGAAAAAAATGTTTATTTAATAAAAGAAAAGGCGGCGCATATTTCAGCGCCCCCTTTTATAAAAAACCCAAATAAGCTTAAATTACTTGAGCAACATCATTTTCTTTGTTGCTGAGAATCTAGATCCGTCAACACCTTCAACACTGATGTTGTAGAAATAAACTCCACTGGTAAGATTTGAGCCGTCAAATGTGTATTTGTGAGTTCCGGCATTTAAGTTTCCATAAACTTCACTTGCAACAACTTGTCCTAACAAGTTGTAAACCTTCAACTGAACTTTCGAATCAACTTTAAGCGCAAAGTTAATTTGAGTTGTCGGGTTGAACGGGTTAGGATAGTTCTGTGATAATGCGAATCCATTCGGGATTTCATTGCTGATAGGCGAAACTCCCGTTGTAACGCCAAACCATAATGCGGTTTGTACTTGAGGAGCGCTTGCGCTGAATCCGTACCAGTAATAAGGCGATGCATCCAGGGAAAGCGGATCATAAGTTAAGAACGCAATTTTGTTTCCTGCAGCTAATGTTCTGTGTCCGGCAATATTGTAAGTGTTGCCGTCAACGCCTACTGCCTGCATGTCAACTTCTACGTCAGCTTCAAAATCCGCGCCGTCCAACCAGTTAGAAACACTGATTTCAAAGTAGGGATTATATAGCATTGTATCTGCGCCTTCGGTACTATCACTGATTTCCGTGTATTTTGTAAATAACGGTCCGCCGAGCAATGTACCTTCAACAGGCATTACAATTGACGGTTTGGTTTGATCACCGGAAGCTGCATAGTTAATATCATTATATTCGTAATTAGCGCCGAGCACGTCAAATATAAACTCGCCTGCTTTGTGAGCTTTATTTGTCCAACCGGATTGTGCGCCGAACCATTCGTCGCCGGCTAACATATAGTTATGTCCGCCGTCGGCAGCTAACCAATCCTTAACTACTGCAGTGTCAATAACTTTCGGACCGGTAGTTGTAATATCAATAATATTCGTATAATGGTTTACCAATTCGGGAGTTAATTTTCCAAATGACCAAACATCCATCTCAAACGGATAAGGAGTAAATGTAACGAAATCATCTTGTCCGAAATAATAGCTCTGAGGATATCCGGCAGGTTTTGCATAACCGTTGAATACTAACAATGTTGAGTTAACAGGCATGAAGATATTATATTCCCAAGGACCTGCTTCGGCAGTATTGTTGTTAACATCGGTTGCAACTATTTTATAATCAACGGTTGTACCCGGTTGCTGTCCGGGAATATCTCCGGAATAAACATCGCCGTTTGCTGTCATTGCAACGTCGTTCCAAGTTGTTCCGCCGTCGGTTGTATAGCTGATAGCTGCGGAAGCTACGCCTGCATCTCCGCCGCTCGGGTTGTCATCGGTAATTGTTGCGGTAACGGTTCTTGCTTCTGTTGAAAGAGTCGTAGGTAATACATCAACATTAGTAATTACAGGAGGTCTGTCGCCGACGAGATCAACGGCTGCAACTACGTCCCATGTATATTTTCTTGCCCACCAGCCTTGGTCGGTCGTACTTAATCTTCCTTTTGCGTAATATTTAAATCCCGGATGTGTTGCCATATCGCCTGCAGAAAGCAAACCGATACGCGAGCCGTCAGGCTGTGTTTCGTCAACACCGTTATTCTTCATAACGATACCGAATACTTCGCCTCTGTTAATTTGATCAGGCTCAAATCCGAGAGCGTCATTTAATACAACCCAGTTATATGCGGGAGCGTTCGGATCTAATACGGGAGTTACAACATAACCGTCGCCGAAATCACTCCAGATATCTTCCGTCCAAGGAGCGACTGCGCCTTCTGTTCCGGGTACCCAATCGCCCGAAGCCTGCCATTCGAAAGGAGCGGCTCCGTTCCAACCGTCTGTGGATTCCCAATATCCCCAATATGCGGGAGCGCCCATTGCTACGAGATCAGATGCGGTTAAGTTTGTTTTAACCAATGATACTGCAACGCCGTTATCAGCACCTGTAACATCGCTCGGCATAAAGCCGATGCCTTTTATGATTAAGTCGGCAGGAGCTACATACCACTGAATCATAACGTCCTGATCGAAAAAACCGAAATTTACATTAAAGTTTGCGCCGGACATCTCTTTGATACTGATAGTATCAATAGTGCCTTTTGCATTTTGAAGTGACTGACCTTTAAGAATAATGTTACCAACTTTTTGGTGGTTCATAACATTAACCTTAGCTCCGGTAAGAGCGGCTTCGATTGTTTTTCCTTTAATAGGAATCAGCTGATCGCCCGGGGTCAAAATTGCATGATCTTGCGCGTTAACCATCATTGCAAGCATCATGAGGGCTACAAACAAAGTAGAAATTTTTCGTAACATACTTGTTACTCCTTTAGTTTGTTGTTAGATTAATTAGTTAATAGTAAAATGATTTTACTTTTTTCTCTTTCATACTATAAAGAACTAAATTGAAATTACAATTTGAATATTCAATTAACTGTATCCGAACCAATAATTTCTAAGCCTTAAAGAATAAACATAAAAGATTATCCATAAAAATCAAAATGAAAATAAATATTTGTGATTTTAAAATCAAGTATTATCAATAATGATAAAGGATAAATTGATTTGCTATTATAACAATTTTTCAAGTTTTTCAACAAAAACCTGTTTGTTAACGGCTCCGATAACAATATCCTTAACATCCCCGTCTTTAAAAAACAAAACGGTGGGAATACTGCGAACGCCATATTTAATAGCGGTTTGCTGGTTTACGTCAACATCAAGCTTACCGATTTTAGCTCTCTCTCCGTATTGTTCGGAAAGTTCATCCATAATCGGGGCAATTAATTTACAAGGACCGCACCAGATTGCCCAAAAATCTATTACAACGGGAACTTCGGATTTTAACACTTCTTCTTCAAAGTTTTGATCCGTAAATTCTATTTCAGCCATATTCTATCCTTATTTAATATTCTTAAATTATTCTATTTCTTTCTTTCGGATTATACCGGACGTATCGCGGAAATCAATTCGCCTCCGTCAACTTGAATTACGTTTCCGGTAATAAACGAAGCTCGTTCGTCGCTTAAAAGAAGAATTGCATTCGCAACATCTTCAGGCGTAGTTAAACGTCCGCCGGGATTTTTAGCTTTGGCAGCCTCCATCATTTTAACATTCCCGGGAATTTTCCGCAATGCCGGAGTATCGGTAACGCCCGCCATTATTGCATTTGCCGTAATTCCTCGATGCGCCAGCTCAACCGCAAGCTGACGAATATGCGATTCCAGCGTAGCCTTAGCCGCAGAGACTGCACCGTACGTAGGAATAACTTCAACCGAACCGGAACTTGTCATCCCGAAAATTCGTCCGTTCTCGGCAAATAAATTTCTTACAACAATTGCCTGCGTCCAGTAAACAATCGAATGCGCCATAACATCGAGCGTCATATTCATCTGCTTGGAGGTGATGCCCGGTTTCCCATCCGGAGTAATGAAATCCTTTAACGTTCCGAATGCCAAAGAGTGCATGAGCAGATTTATTTTTTCATCCGATTCCGAAAATCTTTCTTTAATCTCATCAAGAGTGGAATTACGTTTTTCTTCATCCGCCGCATTTATATTATAAAATAACGCTTCACTTCCGGAGCTTATAATTTTTTCCTTAATAGCTTCAACATTAGCCATGGTTGCTTGTCTGTCCAAATGAATCCCGATAATTCCATATCCCGCTTCCGCTAATTTTATTGCGGTTGCTCCACCGAATCCACTCGAAGCTCCTAATATCAACGCCCATCTCTTTTTCATAAAATCTCCTTAAATTTTCAATTATTGAACCCGTTAAGTTAAAAATTATTCTTATTTAACCAAACAAAAAACGGCTAATCAATATTAGGATGTGCAAAAAGTCCAAAGTCAAATAGTCTGTTAATTTAATAGACAGCGTTCATCTCGCAGAGTTCTCACAAAATCAGCGACAGTGAACATTCAGTAATTCCATCATTTCGAGAAGCGGAGCGGCGAGGAATCTTTTAATTCATGTCGTCATTGCGAGCGAACGTAGAGAGCGTGGCAATCTCCGGAATAATTTACTCTGGAGATTGCTTCGGGACTTCGTCCCTCGCAATGACACGACCTTTACAAACTTTGAACTGAAAAGATTTCTCCCTTCACTTCGTTTCGGTCGAAGAAATATATGTTGTAAATTTATCTAATAAATATTGCAGTCGAAGTGTGTCTTTTTATTTTGTGCACTTTATACTTGATTTTTAACATAACAATGACAGCAAAATTTGTAAATCGAAAAAAATTCCGTCATTGCGAAGTCCCGATA
>CAYLYR010000205.1:0-4407 GCA_964387835.1 uncultured Melioribacter sp. | reverse complement strand
TGGTAGCTCGTCGGGCTCATAACCCGAAGGTTGCAGGTTCAAGTCCTGTCCCCGCTACTACAAAAAAAGCCGAAAAAAATTTCGGCTTTTTTTATTACTTCCAATTTAATTTAGATTGATTCAAACCCTGTCAAAATTCCTTTAAAGTAAAAATCGAATTTCCCATGTCAATGCAGAATCATCCAATATTTACTTAATTTTGCTTCCAGTTCATTTTCTTTTCCGCCGGTAATTTTATTTACCAAACGGTGAAATTCTTTCCCGTGATTAGGGAATCGGGAGTGCGCAAGTTCATGAAGTATTATAAAATCAATTAGTTCATCAGGCAAAAGCATTAATTCCAAATTGAGATTAATATTTCCTTTTGCCGAATAACTCCCCCATCTCGTTTTTTGATGTTTTATGTAAACCCGATTGTACTTTAATCCGAACTTACCCGCCAAATGTTTTACGCGTTCCGGCAGATAATCTTTTGCCTCTAAACGCAAAGTCTCGGTTATGCCGAATTTAATTCCGTTCTGAATTTCTTCGGATTTCACATCCTTATCTTGCGGGTATTGTATTTCCAACAAATTCTCGTCAAGATGAATCAGCACATACTTTACATCCGCCGGAAATATTTTCACATCACAATATTTTGTTTTAAATTTCGAGTGTCTATCCCAAACCACAGCTTCACCAAATTTTGATAGAACTTTTTGTTTGGTTTTTCTTATCCACTCCAACTTTCCATTTACAAACTTTTCCGCTTCCTCAATATCTTCGTCCTTGGGCAAAACCACGAAAACTTCTCCTTTATGATTTACCTTAATGCTGCTCCTTTTGGCTCTATTGCTTCTGAAAAATTTGACGTTCCCAATTTCGTGATAATCAACTTCCTTAACTAATTTTTTCAAAATCTAATTTCCCATTCCTCTTCAAAGCCTTTGATTACAGCATCTTCAAAAGCTTTTTGTTCTACTTTTTCTTTCAGGATTGTCTCTATTTCGGTAGTTTTTTCTCTTAATTCATCAAGCAATTCTGTTTTACCATCGGAATCGATATTCAAATATTTAGGAAGTCGAGTATGGAAATCTCCTATTAAAATCGAGCCGTGCTGTAAAATTTTTTTGTCGATTTTCCTCTGAGCGCTTCCTATTATTTTCTTTCCGCGGAATTTTACTTCGTTCTTAGCCGTACTTGCAAAACAAAGCATTCCGCTCTGCCGCTTTAATAAGTTCCCGAAATCGGGTTGTTCGCTTTCGAGAGCCGCTTCAGCCAAGCGGTTATCGTAAATCGTTAATCCTTTAATCAATGAGAGGGAAATCTTCTCGTAAATTTCGCGCGGCTTTAATCCGTAAGATAGAGGAAGGACAACAGAATACGTAAGCTCCTCGGCGTGAAGAATTGCGCGTCCGCCGGTGGGACGTTTCACAACGTCGATATTATCCTCCCGTGCGAGCTTAAGATTAACTTCATCTTCGTTTTGATTTGCCCCGAGAGAAATTGCGTAAGGCTGCCAATAATACAAACGAAAAAAACCTTGTCCTTCTTTACAGCTGCGGACAAGGTTCATATCAAACTCCATATTCATCTTTCCGGGACCGGCACCGGAAAGAATCAATTCCCACTTCATCTTTTCACAATTCCGCGATTACTTCTTTTTAAGAACGATAATATTTCTTTAACATTTTTATTATCAGGGAAAGTTTCGGATAGCTTTTCCGCCCCTTTTTCAATTGTTAGTCCGGAATAAAAAAGAATCTTATACGCTTCCTTAAGCTCTTTAATTTCCCGATTGGAAAAACCGCGGCGGCGTAATCCGATTATATTTAATCCTTCAAACTTCAACGGATAGCCCCCTACAAGCGCGTAAGGGGGAACGTCCTGAACAACGCGAAAAGCGCCGCCAACCATCACATACTTACCGACTTTAGTAAATTGATGTACGGGAGACATTCCTCCGATTATAGTAAAATCATCTATTTCAACGTGCCCTGCAATCTGCACTCCGTTGGCGAGAATAACTTCATTCCCGATAATACAATCGTGAGCTACATGCGCATAAGCCATTACCAAACAGTTTGAGCCGATTTTTGAAAATCCGGTTTCTACGGTTCCACGGTGCAAGGTAACAAATTCCCGAATTGTAGTATTATCTCCGATATAGAAATATGTTTTTTCATTAGAAAATTTTAAGTCCTGCGGTTCATTGGAAACGGAAGCTCCCTGAAAAATTCTAACGTTTTTCCCGATTCGAGCGCCGTCGTAAATAACAGCATTCGGACCGATAGTTGTTCCTTCGTCAATCTCAACATCGTCATAAACAACTGCAAAGGGACCTATTTTTACATTCTCGGCAATTTTTGCCTTACTGCTCACAACTGCGCCGGGATGAATTTCAGCCATTATTTATCTTCCTTCTTTTCAACGGGTTCTTCTCTATCAACAATCGCCGCCATAAGTTCAGCTTCGCACGCAAGAATTCCGTCCACATATGCTTTTGCGTCAATCGTAACGATATTTCGTCTTTGCTTAACAAGTTTGGCTTCCATCACAAGTTGATCGCCGGGGACAACCGTTTTACGAAACTTGGCTTTATTTATTCCCATAAACAAAACGAGTTTACTTGTCGGGTCCAAATATGAATTAAGCAGAAGAATTCCGCCTGTTTGCGCCATTGCTTCAACAATAAGAACACCGGGCATTACGGGCTGACCGGGGAAATGCCCTTGAAAAAACGGCTCGTTGGCGGTTACCGATTTAACGCCGACAACTCTTTTTCCCATCTCCAGCTCAACAATTTTATCAACCAGAAGAAATGGATAACGATGCGGAAGAATTCTTTTAATTGCGTTAATATCAAAAACAACGCCTTCTTTCTTTACGAACTGATATTTCTTAACTAATTTTTTCTGCAGATAAAGTTTTCTGATTTTCTTGGCAAACTCAACATTTGAAGCATGTCCGGGACGGGCAGCCAATATTTGAGCCTTTACGGGAGCGCCGATTAACGCTAAATCCCCAATCATATCCAAAAGTTTATGGCGAACAGGTTCATTCTTGTAGCGGAGTGTTTTTTCATTAATAAATCCGCTGGGACCTAATTTCATTTCTGTTTTTATACCGAGTCGATTTCTCAGCGCATCGAGTTCTTCCTGATCAACTTTCTCATCAACAATGACAACCGCATTATCTAGATTACCACCCTTTATTAATCCCGCCTCCGAAAGAGATTCGACTTCGCTTAAAAAGCAGAAAGTCCGCGCAGGGGCAAACTCCTCAACAAATTCGCTCATATCGAACAAACCGGTATGTTGACTTCCCAATGCAGGATTCATATAATCGACCATAACAGTCATTCTGAATCCGTCGAGTGGAAGCGCAACAATTTCAACGCCTTTTTCTTCATCCTTAAAATGGACGGTATCTTCAATCACAAGATAATCCTTAGGCGCGTCTTGTTTAACCAAACCGGCTTCGAGAAGTTTATCTACAAAAGGTTTTGAACTCCCATCCATAACAGGCGGCTCAATTCCGTTAATTTCGATAATAATGTTGTCAATCTGCAATCCGGCAACCGCCGCTAAAACATGCTCCACAGTGTGAATTTTCACATCTCCAAGTCCGAGAGTTGTTCCGCGCGCAATATCAACAACATAATCGGCTAAAGCCGGGATTGTAACATCCTCAGCCAAATCAACTCTTTTAAAAACTATTCCGTGATTTTCGGGAGCCGGAAGAAACCGAAGCGTACTTTTAACTCCGGTGTGTAAACCTGAACCTGAAATGGATATTGGTTTTGCAATTGTGTGTTGAAGTTCTAACATCTATTAATACCTTATTCTTTTTCATTAAGTTTCGCGGAAAGCTCGGCAACTAATTTTTCCAATTCGCTTATTCTCTCCGCATATTTGGGAAGGTTACGGTGATGCGCTTCCAATTTGTGAGAAGTTTTAATTTCCTTTACAGGCGTCCCGAAGTACATTCCCGGTTTTATAATTGATTTTGAAACGCCGGACTGTGCGGCAATAATTGTTTTATCAACAATTTCAAGATGTCCGGCAATCCCTACTTGTCCGGCAACGATTACGTTTTTCCCTATCTTCGAGCTTCCGGAAATTCCGCTCTGCCCCGACATCACAGTGTTTTCGCCGATTTCAACATTATGAGCAATCTGCACAAGATTATCGACTTTAACGCCTTTGTGAATAACAGTTGAGCCGAGGGCGGCGCGATCAACGGAAACATTAGCTCCTAATTCAACATCATCTTCAATAACTACATTCCCTATTTGGGGAATTTTTGTGTAAACGCCTTTTTCATTAGGAATAAAACCGAAGCCGTCGGAACCGATTACCGTACCGGAATGGAGAATAACACGATTCCCGATTTTACTCTTTTCACGAATCGAGACATTCGGATAAA
>CAYLYR010000204.1:0-4434 GCA_964387835.1 uncultured Melioribacter sp. | reverse complement strand
ATCAGCCGGTACCCGGGCGAGTTGGGGTACAGGGCCAGGTCCGTGGGCGGATCGTGCACCAGGTGGGTGTAGTCCTCCGGGTCGTGCCCGCCGTAAAAAGTGAAGGTCCCCTTGCCGACCTGGCCGTGGATGTACTTGACCTCGTCGGTTCCCTCCACCTCGGCCAGGATCACGACCGAGTCCTTGATCAGGCGGCGGTGAAAGCCGGTGGTCTGCCCCAGGAAGCCGTTGATGATATCAGTGTGGCACTGGGTCAGCATGGTCGGCACCGGATCGTACTTGGCAGAAAATTCGAACAGGGTGAAACTCCGGAAGAATGTGCAATAAGAGAGATTAAAGAGGAAACAGGATTAGATGTTTACGAACCGAAGTTAAAGGGAATGATTACTTTTCCTCTCTTTGACGGCAAAGACGATTGGTACGTTTATCTTTTTGTTATCACAAATTTTTCGGGAGAATTAATTGATTCTCCCGAAGGTAAACTCGAATGGATTCCCGACGAAAAAATTACCGAATTAAATCTTTGGGACGGCGATAAGATATTCCTTAAATGGTTGGAACAAGAAAAATTTTTCAGCGCTAAATTTAATTACGAGGGTAAGAGGTTTGTAGATTACTCGGTGAACTTTTACTGAGAATTCAGGTTGATTGAGTGTGATGTTAATTCAAATAGGCAACCCAAATCACACAAGCATTTAATATTATAGGAGAAATTTTGAAAAGCTACAAAAGCCTTGTAGTTATACATCCAACAACGCATTAACCTTCTCAAAAAGGAGTTGGAAATTCTTAAATGTTTCGGCTGAAGTTTTTCTTTTTCCAATTCCCTTTTTTGCAATTTGCTGAGCCAAATCGAATTGCGAAACTTTAACGGTTGAAATACGATTGAAATTTTCCAAGTAAGGATGAATTATATCGGAAGCATCAAGCAAATCTTTTACCGAAGGAACAAGCTCCGAAACAAATTTTAGGAAGTCTTCTTGCGACAGCAAATCAAAAACAGTACTATTTTCAACATCTCCGGAAAACTCGGAGTAACCGAGAAGTTTTTCAGCTCCGAGCGAAGCATTTTTTGCAAGTTCGTTTTTCCCGATACTATTCAATCCGCTACCGCTTCCCGAATAGAGCAGTACCAAATCCAAACTAAACCCGCTCATGAGAGTAATAAATTTTATTACGTTTGATAATCCGCCGAGAGGCGTAACAGCTATTTTGTTTGAAAGAGAAGGTTCGTTCTGGCTTCTAAAATACTCTGCGAAAACGGTTAGGACGATTAAATCCGAAACGCTTTCCACGGCTAAATTTTTCTTCTTTACAAGCATATTACGAGCAATGTCGTAACCGATTGCAACTTGAATCGGGAAAAGTGTTTCAGGGTCATCCTCGTTTTCCACATCCGAAATTATCGAGCCTTCCTGAAAATCCGCTATTGTGCGCACCTTACTCAAGTCCTTATTTTGCAGCATAAAGGGAGAGTGAGTAGTGTAAATAACCTGATAATCTTTCGATAAGTCTTTCAGGAAAGTCAGCAAATCGGCTTGCGCCACGGCATGAAGATTTAATCCCGGCTCGTCAAGGAGAAGGACATAATCCGTCTTTTCATCCTTCTCAATTTGGCTAAACCAAACAATAAAGGAAAAGAACCAGTTGAAACCTTTGCTCCTTCTGTTCAAAGGCAACGAAACTCTATTAAATTTATCTCGAATTCTGATATTTAAATATCGTACTTCATAATCTTCAATATTCTTAAAAAATTTCCCCATCTTCTTTTGATGATGTTCTATTTCAATCTCAAACTCAAGCTCGAGATTTTTGTTTGTTGACCAATAGCTGTAAATTTTTTCGGTAATTAAATTGGCGGTGTTTTCCAATTCGGCGATATATTTTTCAAAATTATCGGTGTGAAGTAAATCGTTGACGTCAATTTTTGCAAGGTTAAAAAGCGCCTTTGAAGTTCTGTAAGCCTCGTCATCAATTTCGGATGCGGCTAAATCATTTAAATTAATTCTATCCGGCAAAGAATAATATTCATCAAAATACCAAAAAAGAGGAAGGTTGGGCCTGAGCCATTTTTTTGCGATATAACCTTTTAACGAATCGGGCCAAGGATAAGCCGAACCGACGATGTAGTTGTACAAATCGTTAACCGCTTTCCTTCTACTCGGGTTTTCAATCGCGTCAAGGCGTTCGGGAATTTCAGCAAAGTCGCGAACAGACTCAATGAAATCCGCAACTTCCTTTTCACCGAGAAAATCTTTCAAACCAAATCGGAGAAAAGCTTGAACATCAACTTCAAAATCACGCCAAACCTGCCAATTATTGTATTTCGCACCGAAATAAAAATTCTTATCGACTAAAACATCTTCCCCAATATCTTCAGCTATTTCATCTGCCAATTTATCGGTAACTTCAAACTTACAAAGCGCTACCTCCAAATCATCAATTTTTCCTTCATATGCTTTTAACAAATGGCGAGGGAAATCGGTTAATTTATTGAACTGAAAAGAGGAATCCTTGTCAAAAAAATTTATTTTGGCAAGTACTTCAAGAAAAGCGGTTTTCCCGGATTCGTTTAATCCGACCAATGCCGTAACATCGTCTTCAATCCTTACGGTTTGAGGCGAAGTGAAAACCTTGTATTTATCAACAGTAACTTCTTTGAGTTTTATCATCTGATAATATCGAAATAGATTAACTACAAATTAAACATTTTTTGATTAACTCTCAAAAGATTCTAGTAAACAATCTTTCGTAATTGGTATAATCTGGAAATTTCATAGGTCGGAATAATTTCCATGTTGTTTTCTTTTCTATTCGGATTGAGCCAGCATGTATGAATGCCGAAATTTATTCCGCCGAGAATATCGGAAGCTAAGTTATCGCCAATCATTAGAGCTTTATTCTTATCTGCAAAATCAAGCCGTTCGAATAGCATCTGAAAAATTTTAGGGTCTGGCTTTGCAATTCCCACATCTTCGGAAATAATCAGCTCGTCGAAAAACTCACGCAGCTCGGAGCCGTTTAAACGAGAATTTTGTACTTTGGATAGTCCGTTTGTAATAAGCGCAAGTTTAAAATCCTTGCTTAATTCTTCAATCATCTTTTTTGCATCGGGAAGGAGTTGATTGTTGCGAGCAAGAAAAGAAAGATACGTATCGGAAAAATCTTCAGGAGAAATATTTTCTATTCCGATTCTTTTAAAAAATCTTCTGAAACGTTCCGGCTTAAGCTCGTCGGCGGAAATTTCCTTCCGCTCAAATTCAGCCCAAATTTGTTTGTTTATTTCGTGAAACAGTTTCAAATGAACATCCGGTTTATAAGGAAGATTAAATTCCCCGAACACATTCTTCAAGGCATATCTTTCGGTTGCGTTAAAATCATAAAGTGTTTTGTCCGCATCAAAAATCAGCAATTCGTATTTCATATTACTCCGAAAAAAGAAAACCGGCTTAATTAATAAAGGGTATAATTAAGCCGGATTACAGCATTAAAAAATATATTAGTTTACTTATACATCTCGTCAATTAAGTTGCTGTAACGCTCTTCAACAACCTTACGCTTTACGCTCAGCTTGGGAGTAAGCTCTCCGCCTTCAACAGTAAACGGTTTATCAAGCAGAGTAAACTTTCTAATCCTTTCGTAATTAGCCAGCTTACGCTGAAACTCTCCGAATTCCTTCTCGAGCATTTCGTTAATTTGTTTTAATTTAACCAAATCCTGCGGGTCTTTATATGGAATTCTGTGCGCATCGGCAAATTCCTTAAGCGCTTCAAAATCGGGAACGATTAATGCTGTCAGGAACATTCTTCTATCGCCGATTAAAACGAACTGCTCAATATATTTACTTGCCAAGAACATATTCTCTATCGGTGTCGGAGCAACATATTTCCCACCTGTAGTTTTGAATAAGTTTTTCTTTCTGTCGGTAATTATTAAAAATCCTTCCGCATCAAATACTCCAATATCGCCGGTGTGCAGCCACCCTTCGGAATCCAAAGCGGCTTCAGTTTCTTTTTTGTTTTTGTAATATCCTTTCATAATATTAGGACCGTATGCAAGAATTTCACCATCCTTTGCTATTTTAACTTCAACGCCGGGAATTGTTTTTCCGGGAGAACCGAATTTGTAATCGTGTTCTCTATTTACGGTAATTACGGGAGACGACTCGGTTAAACCGTAACCTTCCAAAATTTTAATTCCGATAGCTTCAAAAAACTCACCCAAATCCCTTGATAGAGCTGCGCCGCCTGAAACAAAGAATCTCATATTCCCGCCGGTTATTGCATAAAGTTTATCAAGAACAAGTTTTTTAGCAGTTTTATATTTTAATGTAAGAGAAATCGGAATTGATTCTCCGTCTCTTTTCAGTTTGTGATATTTCTTACTGACGTTAATCGACCAATCGAAAATCTTCCTTTTCTTTTCCGGTTCCTT
>CAYLYR010000203.1:0-4447 GCA_964387835.1 uncultured Melioribacter sp. | reverse complement strand
AGAAAAAGGTTACATCTTGAATACAACTTTTTACAAAGATTATAATGTCTTTCTTAGAGAAACAGCAGAAAAAGATTATGGAATCTACGACTTAATTTTAGTTGACTATAAACTTGATAATGATTTAACAGGTGACAATTTCATAGAAAAAGTTAGAAATAACAATGTTTTAACGGATGTTTTATTTTATTCTCAAAACTCAGATGAGCTTAAAGATAAATTTTCTAAAAATTCATTAGAAGGTGTTTATATCTCAAATAGAGAAGATTTTGAAGATAAATTTTTTCAAGTATTCCGTAAAACCATAAAAAAACTGGAAGAATTAAATGCAGTCAGAGGACTAGTAATGGCTGAAACAAGTCGGTTAGATAGAATTATTGAAGATATTTTATTAGAACATATTGATTCAGAAGATAAAATAAAAAGTCACGCCATAAAGATACTAGAAGATAGTGCAAAGAATTTGTACATTGATAAAAGCAAAACAGTAAATGAAAGAGGAAATCTTAAAGCTAAAAATATTGATAATAATTTGCTAATAAAAAGAGTCTTAGATGCTTCTAAAAGAACAAGAATTTTAGCAAAATTAATTGAGATAAAAAAAATTGACATTAAATTTAGCTATGAAGCTTATCTGAAAGATGTGATAGATATAAGAAATGAATTGGCACACGCAAAATCTGAAATTAAAGACGGAAAAGAAATATTAATTGTAGAGAACAAGGAAGGTATTGAAGAAAAAGAGTTTAGGCAAGAAGATATTGTTGAAATTAGAAAGAATATTTTGAAATATGATAAAATATTAAAAGAGTTGAAAGATAAAATGTAAGCCCAGCCCATAACAAAGGCTATACGTAATGCGGGTAACATAATAAATCAAAAGATTATGTAAGTAATAAAAATATTTAGGGAAAGTTACCCCGTTTGTATCTTCCGTCAAGAAAATCAAATCTAAAAAGGAGTTTTTATAATTACCAAAAAACTTCTCATCTTTCGGTATCAATTTCCGTATTCAAACCAATCTCATCAAGAACGGAAGTAATTTGCAGACACTTGGGCAAATCTCCGGAGTAAATAATGGACTTCCCCTTAACATGAGCTTCAAAAGCAAATCTCTGAGCGGCGGTAATTGAACATCGGAGAGCTTTAATCAACTGAATAATAACTTCGTCAAATGAATGAACGTCATCATTATAAAGAACAACATTGAACGGTTGAGAAACTTTCCCCTTCTCTTCGGTTTTCTCTGAACGTTGCGGCGTTTGTAATTCATTTATCATTTTTGGAACCATTATTACCCATTTTTGTAAATAAATAAGCGAAAAATATTTATATTTACAAGTTATAAAATAATGTGTTTTTTTCAAATTAATTAATCCGGAGGAACAATGAAAATAGCAGTATGTGTAAGCCATGTTCCAGATACGGCGGCTAAAATAAATGTAGGCGCAGATGAAAAAAGTATCGACAAAAATGGCGTTAGTTTCATCATCAATCCTTACGACGAATATGCCGTTGAAGAAGCTTTGAAAACGAAAGAAGCTCTAAGCGGAGAAGTTGTTGTAATTAGTCTTGGCGGAGATGAAGTAAAAGAAACAATTAGAAAAGCTTTGGCAATGGGAGCCGATAGCGGCGTACATCTTAAAAATGACGGTTACTTCGATTCCTACGCCACTGCTAAAGCTCTTGCCGAAGAGCTGAAAAATCAAAATGCCGAATTAGTGTTCTTCGGTAAACAATCCATTGACTTTGATAGCGGAGTTGTAGGACAAATGGTTGCCGAAATGCTCGGCTATAATTCCGTTTCTGTCGTTGTTGATCTCAAGATTGAGGGCAACAATATCAGAGCGGAGAGAGAAATTGAAGGCGGTAAAGAGGTAGTCGAAACCTCGCTTCCTGCCGTGATTACCGCTCAAAAAGGTTTGAACGAACCTCGTTATGCTTCTCTTAAAGGAATCATGCAGGCAAAGAGAAAAACTATTGAGGAGAAAGAAGCTCAAACCGAAGAAAGCAGAGTTGAACTTCTTAAGATGAGAAAGCCTGCTCCTAAAGCGCCCGGCAAAATACTCGGCAGCGATGCCGCGGCTGTACCGGAATTAGTTCGTTTATTAAAAGAAGAAGCTAAAGTAATTTAGGAGGAGACTAAAATGGCAAATAAAATATTAGTGTTTGTTGAACAAAGAAACAACGAATTGAAAAAATCATCGCTGGAAACCGTAAAAGCCGGAGCAGAGTTTGCAAAAGAACTTAATGCCGAAGCGGAAGCCGTTGTTGTCGGCGGTGAAATTACAGATTTTAATCCGATAGCACAATACGGTATTAAAAAAGTTACACATCTAAAAAACGAAGCCCTGAATGTTTATACATCGTCAGGCTATTCCCAGTCTCTTTCCGACTTTGCAAATGAAATCGATGCCGATTTATTGCTTTTTGCAAACAGCGCAATGGGAAGAGATTTATCTCCGAGAGTTGCGGTTAAAATTGATGCCGGAATTGTTTCCGATTGTGTAGGATTCAATTTTGAAAACGGGGAAGTTATTGCAACACATCCCGTTTATGCCGGGAAAGCATTAACCGACGTTAAAATTAATTCACCGAAAAAGATTTTCACTATCCGCCCGAACACTTTTAACTTGGGAGCGCCGGAAGACGCTGCTGCCGAAGTTACGGTTAAAGAAGTCGAAAATGTTGATACTTCCGCTAAAGTTGTTGATATTACCCGCGCATCCGATAAGTTAGACGTTGCGGAAGCATCGATTATTGTTTCCGGCGGACGCGGAATGGGCGGACCGGAAAATTACGCAATGCTCGAAGAGCTTGCCGGATTGCTCGGCGGCGCCGTAGGAGCCTCGAGAGCCGCTGTTGATGCGGGTTGGAGACCTCATTCCGATCAAGTAGGACAAACCGGTAAAACGGTTTCACCGAATCTTTACATTGCCTGCGGAATCTCGGGCGCAATTCAGCACATGGCAGGAATGAGAACTTCTAAATACATTGTCGCAATAAATAAAGATCCGGAAGCGCCTATTTTCACTATTGCGGATTACGGAATTACAGGCGACTTATTTGAAGTTGTTCCTGCACTGATAGAAGAAATAAAGAAAGGTTAATTCGGCTTGGATAAAATTAAAGTCGATATTATAGGATTATCATCCTCTCCGTCGGTAGGAGGCGCTTACGCCCTCCTACTAAAGGAGAGTTTCGGGTCGCGCCGGCTTCCGATTATAATCGGAGGCTTTGAAGCGCAGGCAATCGCTTCAGCTCTTGAAAACATTACACCTCCCCGCCCTATGACTCATGATTTGCTAAAAAATGTAATTGGAGAGCTTGGAGCATCCGTAGTTGAAGTTTTCATTGATGAGCTTGTGGAAAATACTTTTTACGCTAAACTTGTACTCGACATTGCCGGAATTACGACTTCGGTTGATGCACGTCCCAGCGATGCCATAGCCCTTGCAGTTCGTACCGGAGCCGATATTTACATAAATGAAACGGTAATGGATAGAGCGGCTTTTATTCCGAGCAGCGATTCGGTAATGCCGACTGAGAAAGAAAGCGGCAAGGATAAATACGAAGAGGAAAACGTTTCAACATCATCCTTTGAAGCAAAATTATCTGTTTTGGAAAAACAGCTCAAAGAAGCAATCGATAACGAAGAATACGAACGAGCCGCCAAACTCAGAGATGAGATTGCCAAACTAACGGGAAAAGCGAACTGATTTTGTTTTTATTTAGAATTTGGAATTTGTAATTTAGAATTGTTTTCCGCTTCCCGCTCAAAAGAAAGTTACCCTAATATTTTTCAAGTTGTAAAAAATTATTACTACTTAATTAATTTCCGAATAAATTTTAACTTCTTTTCGCAAATTATCTTTTAATCTATCCTTTGTTTTCTCAATTTCGTAACGAGTCTGTAAATTAAGCCAGAAAGTCTCCGAGACGCCGAAAAACAATGAAAGCCTTAACGCCGTATCTGCCGTAACAGAGCGTTTGCCCAAAACAATTTCGTTAATTCTTCTCGGTGAAACGCCGATAGATTTTGACAAACGATATTGAGATAAACCCATTGGCTTTAAAAACTCTTCCAACAATATTTCGCCCGGATGAACAGGCTCTATGAAATTTTTATGTTCATTCATTTTATTATCCTTTATGATAATCAATTATTTTAACTTCATAAGCATCGTTATGTTTCCATTTGAAAATAATTCGCCACTGATTATTTATTCTTATGCTGTAGTAATCCGACATTTTCCCCGATAATTTTTCAAGTCTGTTGCCCGGCGGAATTCGTAAATCATCTAAATTACTCGAAGCATCAATAATTAATAATTTCCTGTAGGCATGGCGAACTATTGAGCTTGGAAATTTTTTCACTAAATTACGCTGAAACAATCTTTCCGTATTTTTATCATCAAAAGTTTTTATCATCAGTTTTATAATAACG
>CAYLYR010000202.1:0-4451 GCA_964387835.1 uncultured Melioribacter sp. | reverse complement strand
GGTTAATTTAGTGATACCGATAACAAATAACGGTTTCCTCAATGATTTGCACTCGTTAATTTCCGGGGTTATTTCAAGAACTTCCCGCCGCATAGTGGAAAATATATCCTATTTTGTTCATCGAAATTTGTAAATCTGCATTTTGAATTTGGAATTTATTATTGATTTCCCTCAAAAATTCCATCATATATCTTAAACAACTTCTTCTCTTCCACTTCCCAATTCCATTTTTCACGAACCGCATTCTGCCCGTTTTGTCCCAACTCTTTCATCTTATTCGGAGAAGATAGAAGCTGAAAAGTTTTATTAAAAATTTCATCATCATTCTCATAATTGACTGTTATTCCTGTTTCTTCACGAAGAGTATATTCCTTGTAGATTGGGAAATCGGAAACGATATATGGAATAGAATGCGCCATATACTCGAAAATTTTAGTTGAAAGAGATTCCTTATAATTTCCAATATCCTGCATTAGAGAAAGTCCGAGATGAGCTTTTTGAAGCAGCGAATAGACCTCGTTTAATGTTAACTTACCGAGAATTTCAACTTTACCCGTTAACTTATTCTCATTAATGTATTCAAGCGCTTGCTGTTCAAGCTCCGCAGGCACAAAAGGACCTGCGAGAAAAAGACGAACATCCACCCCGCTTCCTATCAATCTTTTAATTAGATTCAACATTTTGAAAGCTCCGCGCCTTTCCCATATTCCTCCGACATAAACTATATTAAAAGGCTCTGTAAATTCTTTCTCAACGATTAATTCCTTCGGTAAAATAGGATAGTTGAGAATTTCCACGGGCTTTTTACCGTATGTTTTACGATATGATTTTTCCGCAATAATTAAGGCATCGAAATCTTTGACAAGAACTTTCTCGACTGCTCGATACAAAAAAGGAATAATAGGCTTAATAAATTGAGGCAGCCACAAATTATCTTTAAATGAAGCGGAGACATTTTCATGTATATCAAAAATCACCTTTTTCCTTAAGATTTTTTTTTCGAGAAAACCTAAGAAAATCAACTCGGGGTCATGAAAATGAACAACGTCGGGATTTTCTTCTTTTATTATTTTCCATGCTCGCCGTTGATTATCGAGTAATCTTTCTTTCTTATTTCTTGCCAATGGAAGGGGGGTAATTTTAATCCCGGATTCAAGAAACGGATTTGTGTTTTTATCAGGAACTACAAAAGCAATGTCATCATATTTCTTTCTTAACGAAAGAATTTCCTTGAAAAATATCCTTGTATCCTTTCTGCCGTGTACGGTTGAAAGAATTAAGATTTTTGCCAAAATTCGCTCCAAATAATTTTTAACGCTTTGAATTTATTTTTTGCATCTTCAACATATTGCCTTCTTAAAGTAACAAAATAAGATAATATTCCTAATCCTCCTCTCAAAAAGTTCCCTACAAAAAACATTAAATAAGATAAATTCCTACCTACTTTTGAGTAATGTTTGTCAAACAATTTCAACATTGAGAGAGTGGCATTTTTTTCGGAAAACCAATTACTTTTTTTCGTTCCTCCCTTTAAGTGTGTAATTACCGTCTCGGGATAATAAATAATTTTTCCTCCGGAATCGCGGAACCGTTTACACAAATCGTTATCTTCACCGTAGAAGAAAAAATCTTCGTCAAATCCGCCAAGCTCAAGAAGATAATCTCTTTTCGAGAGCATAAACGCGCCGGTAACCGTTTCCACCTCAGTTATCTTGTTTACTCCCCTATTCATTAAATAGGATTTATTGAAATACTTTGATTTCGGGAATAGTGCGTAAAGAAAAAAGTATGTAGTGAAGGAAAGCCGCAGCGTTTGGAACGAATAAGTTGAAAATTGCACCGAACCGTCCCGATTGAGCAATCTCGGAGCGATTAATATTTTTTCATTTTTCATTCTTAAATAGTCCAACAGTATTTTAATCGAGTTCTCTCTGAAGACCACATCGTTATTTAAGAACAAAACGAATTCACCTTTTGCAATTTTCAATCCTTGATTATTCGCCTTCCCAAAACCTCGATTTTCAGAATTGCGAATGAATGTAATTTCGGGAAAATCCTTTTTCAGCTTGGCAAAAGAATCGTCTCGGGAATTGTTATCTATTAAAATAATCTCAAAGGAAAATCCTTCCGAAAATTCCTTTAAAGTAGTTATTGTTTCTTTTGTCAACTCATAACTATTATAGTTAATTATGATAACGGAAACATCTATTTGATAAACTTCTGCAGCCATTTAGGTTCTTTCAGTAATTGATTAAAAAGGAGCAAATCGCTTTTATCGAAAAACCGATAAACGTATGTAAGAGCAATTGAAAAGAATGTGAAGAAAACTATATATAAATAAAAATCAAGGAATTTACTCAAATATGCCATTCCGGCTAATCCTACAAAAAAGATAATATTTTTCAAATTTCCCAATCTAAACTTTAGTTCAGCTTTAGAAAGAGTATAAGAAAGATAAACAAATCCCAAAATTGAACTTACCAATCTCGAAATTCCCGCCCCTTCCGGACCATATTTTATCAGAGTAAAATAGAGGAAAAAGAGCAAGACAATAACCAACACAACCGAATAATAGAAGTTCTTTTTCTGCTTGCCGATTATTGTGTTTAGGTTTTGAGAAAAAATATTTAAGTAGAAAAAAGATAAAGCCCAAAAAATAAAAATCAAGCTTGTTGCGGAACTTTTGAAATCGGAACCGTAAAGAATTGTTAGAATATCTCCCGCTTTAAACGTAACAATCAAAGCGCTGTAAATTAGGAGAAGAGTAATCACTTTGTAGGAGAAATCAACTACCGCCTGAGCTTTCACGGTATCGGTTTTTCTTCTCTCTACGACAATCGGGAAAACCGTTGTGATAATGGAAAGCGGAATAATCGATAACGGAACTCCGATTCTGAGAGCGGCGGAATATAGCCCCGCTGCCGTTGAAGAAACAAAATTCTTTAATAACACAACATCGAACTGCATAAAAATTACCGTTAAAATTCCCGTTCCCCATAAAGGAAGGGATTCCTTCATTAGCCAGCCTAATTTTGCAAACCCGATTTTAAAACGAAAATATTTCTTTCTGAACAAATTAAACAACAGAATTAAAAATCCCGGTAGATTTGCCAAAGTGTAGAGAACCGCCATCCCTATCAAACCTAATTTTAAATAGCTGCCGAGTAAAATAAACAGAAGCAAAAATGATGCATCAATAAAGGTAGCTAACATCACAACATCCATTCGCAATTTACTTTTAAAAGGAATTTCCATCAAATCCCTAATATTTCTGAATTTAGCGGAAATAACAATATTCAGAAAAAGTATATTACTTATAATAATCTCCTCGCGGTTGGTATTATTGAGAAAAGCAAAGATGTTGTAACCTACAACGAGTAAAATAAGGAGAACAAATCTAATTGTGATTGCCGAGCTGATAACCTTTTCGTTTTTCGACTCGGCGGAAAACTCCCGGAAAATTATTTGGGAAAACCCGAGATCAATAAATTTTGAAAAAATACTGAGAGCGGCAATGATTGAAGTAAAAATTCCGTACTGGGAAGTTCCGAGATACCTAATAAGAAAAGTAACCGCAATGAAGGTTAAAAGAAGTTCACCGATTCTTCCGAAAATAATTGAGAAGAGATTTTTTAGCGGTTTAGATAACTTCACTTTCCGCTCTCTTGTTTAAACCCGATTTGATTTCAAAATAGATAATTGTCAGCAGCGAGAGAATCCCTCCCAAAAACCAAAAAGTTAATCTCGATCCGATATAAAAAACAGAGAATACGATTAGGATTGATGTAAAAGAATAAAGTGTAAGATAAATAAGTTTCTCATCGGAAAAGAATTTATACCAAAAAAAAGTTGAGAAAAATCCGATTAAAAAAGGAATTAGGAAAATGCCAATCGCTCCGAAATCCACATCCAAATCCCTTAAATAAGTTGCCGAATTTACCCACATCGGTATAAAGTAACCTTTCGGGTAAGGTTTCAGATTAAAGTTCATACCGATTTTATTAAGGTTATTATAAACAGGGTAAAATGTGTTCTCACCGAAAACCGCCGATTCGTTCCGGCTATCTAAGTAGCGGCTTAAAACGGCAACCGGTGAACTGAAGTACAAATAAACGGAAGAACTTAAAACTCCGCTTTTGCTTAATTCTTTCAGCTCGATAGAAGTTGACTTAAAATCTCCCATCGGATTTCTAACAAGACGAATTAACGAAACACTCCCGAACGCAAGGAAGACAATTACAACGCTTGTTATTATTATATTCTTGTTATTTCCGAAACGCGCGTTTCCGGTTTTTGTTTTATAAAAATATCGTGCAGTTACAAATGTTATTCCGAATAGGACAAATGCGAAAAAAACTCCCGCACGGGCTAAACTTGAAGCGTCATTCAGTACAACGGCAAGGAAAGGAATAACGACCAGATATGTAAACTTGTTCCTATGCGCCGAATAA
>CAYLYR010000201.1:0-4453 GCA_964387835.1 uncultured Melioribacter sp. | reverse complement strand
ATTAATTACTTAATTTGCAGTCAACATAAAAAAATAATAAAACGGGCAAAAATGAATGACTTATTCTTAAATCTTACTGCCTCTGAATTAGATGCTCTCGGCGGAATATACACAGCGAGAGAAATCTCCGAACAACCGGAACTTTGGCTCAAAAGTTTTGTTTTATTCAATTCCTTAAAATCCGAACTCTCGGAATATCTGAGAAAACTTAAAAAATTTGATAATTTGAAAATAATATTTACGGGAGCGGGAACTTCGGCTTATATCGGTGAAGCTCTATCGCCGGTTTTTGGAAAAAACTTCGGCGTATTTTCCAAAGCTGTTCCCACTACGGACATCGTTACACATCCCGATTTATATTTCAGAACCGAAACACCTACTCTGTTAGTTTCGTTTGCCCGCTCGGGAAACAGTCCCGAAAGCATTAAAGCTGTTGAACTCGGAAATAAAATCGTAAAAAATATTTTTCACCTTGTAATTACGTGCAACGAAGAGGGAAACCTCGCAAAAATTATTTCCGATTCGGAGAATAATTTTCTTTATTTATTGCCGAACGAAGCAAACGACCAAAGTTTGGCAATGACAGGAAGTTTTACTTCTATGCTTTTGACCGGAATTTTAATTTCTCATATTTTTAATGAAAAAATCGATATTAACTTTCAGATAAAAAAAATGGTCGAATACGGGAATAATATTCTCAATAAATATGTAAGTCAATTAGCCGATATTTCAAAACTCGATTTTGAACGCGCCGTGTTTCTCGGCTCTGGTCCTTTCGGCGGAATTGCAAGAGAGTCTCACTTAAAACTCCAGGAATTAACCAACGGAAATGTCATCTGCAAATTTGACACTTTTATGGGTTTCCGACACGGACCCAAAGCAGTAATGAACGACAGAACATTAATTGCATTTTTATTCTCGAACAGTGAATATTCCCAAAAATATGAAAAAGATTTGGTCAATTCGATTGAAACGGGAAAATCCGCAGCCTTCAAATTAGCTGTTTTGGAAAACGATATTAATAATATTGACGTTGATTTAAAAGTAATTCTTAATGACGATGATTTCCGAATTAAAGAGGAATTTCTACTACCTGTCTCCGTACTTCCCGCACAAATAATCGGGTTCTATAAATCAATCAATTTAGGATTGCGTCCCGACCGCCCTTCGAGTAACGGAATGATTTCCCGCGTGGTTGAAGGCGTTAACCTTTACGAATACAACATCGCAGAATAGATTAATGGAAAATTACATTAAGCATATTGTTAATGAAAATAAAGCCGGTAAAAATGTCGGTGTTTTTTCCGTCTGTTCTGCTAATGAATTTGTTATAAAAGCATCTGTAAATCACGCGAAAAAAAACGATTCCTTTTTACTTGTCGAGGCAACTTCAAATCAAGTTGATCAATACGGCGGTTATACAGGGATGACGCCGAAAGATTTTGCAGAATACGTTACGAATATTGCGGCAGAGTTAAATTTCCCTTCGGATAAAATAATTCTCGGCGGCGATCACCTCGGACCCAACAGATGGCAGAATGAAGACGCAAATTCCGCAATGCAAAAAGCCGAAGTACAGATTAAAGATTATGTTGAAGCGGGATTTACAAAAATTCATCTTGATGCGAGTATGAGTTTGGGAGGCGACAAAACAAAGCCAAACGGATTACTTGATGCGGAAATCGTTGGAGAAAGGGCTGCACAACTTTGTAAGATTGCCGAACAATCCTCTCTATCCGACGAAAACAAACCGGTTTACGTTATCGGTACGGATGTTCCGATTCCGGGAGGCGCTAAAGAATCGGCAAAGGATATTAGAATTACTTCCCCTTCGGAATTAGAAGAAACAATCGAGATTACCGGCAAGAAATTTTATGAAAACGGCTTACATTCCGCTTGGAAAAGAGTTGCTGCCGTTGTTGTTCAGCCCGGAGTTGAGTTTTCCGATTCGCAGGTTTTTGAGTATAATAAACATAATGCCGTTAAGTTAGTAGAAACAATTAAAAATTATGATGGAATAGCATTTGAAGCGCACTCTACGGATTATCAACCGGCTGAAAAATTAAAAGAGATGGTTAAAGATAATTTTGCAATTTTAAAAGTAGGTCCGTGGTTAACTTTTGCTTTAAGAGAAGCGTTGTTTGGTCTTGAATTAATTGAAAAAGAATTAATCCGTTCCGAAACTGCCTCCCGTTTACGCAGAACCATTGAGAACGAGATGGTTCAAAATCCCGAATATTGGGTTAAACATTATCACGGCAGCAGCGAAGAAAAACAAATAGCGAGAATTTATAGTTACAGCGACAGAATAAGGTACTATTGGAACAACGGAAAAGTTACCGAAGCGGTTGCCAAATTATTACGTAACTTGGACGGTCTCTCCATTCCGATGACGTTACTCTCCCAATTCTTTCCTAACCAATATGAAGAAATACGAAGTGGAAAAATAAATAACAAACCGGAAGAAATTATTTTTAATAAAATAGAAGAAGTTTTAGATAAATATCAATTTGCGGCGGATGGGAAATGAAGAATAAATCTTGGTTGATATATGCCTTAACAACAACAATCTTTTGGGGAATTTGGGGTGCGCTGATTGAAATTCCGGAAAAAGCCGGATTCCCTGCTACCTTAGGTTACTCGGTTTGGGCGCTCACAATGTTGATTCCCGCATACGTCGTACTTAAAAAAATACAGTGGAAAATTGAATTTGACAAAAATTCCGTTTTGCTCGGCTCGATAATCGGCTTTACCGGCGCCGGCGGGCAATTAATATTATTCGAGGCTCTAAAAACAGGTCCCGCATATTTGGTTTTCCCCTTTATATCACTTTCGCCGGTTATTACTATCCTACTTTCAATTGTTATTTTAAAGGAGAGAGCTTCCAAACGAGGCTGGATAGGAATAATCACGGCACTTATTGCAATTCCTCTTTTATCTTATCAACCGGGCAGCGACAGCAATTCAAGCGGCGTAATGTGGATTGTTCTTGCCCTGCTTGTTTTCCTTGCTTGGGGATTCCAGGCATTTATAATGAAGTTTGCGAATAAATCGATGAAAGGTGAAAGCATATTCTTCTATATGACAATTACAGGAATAATTTTAATTCCGTTTGCTCTATTGATGACCGATTTTTCATCGCCCATTAATTGGGGCTGGAACGGTCCTTGGCTTACTGCCGGCATCCAGTTGTTAAATGCCGTCGGCGCTTTAACATTGGTATTTGCTTTCCGTTACGGAAAAGCAATTGTTGTAAGTCCTCTTGTAAATGCCGTTGCGCCGATAATTACGGTCGGACTTTCACTTTTTATTTATAGTGTAATTCCCCATCCGATAATAATAACAGGAATTATTTTAGCTGTATTTGCAGTATATTTACTTGCCGTAGAAGGCGAAGATAATTCCGAAGAAACAGAAATAGAAAATAGTGAGATTAACAATGGATAAAAAATTTGAAGTACTGGTTGTCGGCGAATTAAACGTAGATTTAATATTGAATAAAATTGATTCATTCCCCGAAATGGGCAAAGAAAAATTAGCCGATGAAATGACTTTAACTCTCGGAAGCTCATCCGCTATTTTCGCAAGCAATTTATCTTCGCTCGGCGTAAAAGTCGGTTTTATCGGGAAGATAGGTAAAGATTCTTTCGGGGATTTAGTCCTTAAATCATTAAAAGAAAAAGATGTAAACACAGATTTTATTATTTCCGACAACAATCTCAAAACCGGTGCTACGATTGTCCTTAATTATGATGAGGATCGTGCAATGGTTACACATCCGGGCGCTATGGAAGAGTTGACAATAGATGATATTTCATCGGAACAAATAAAATCCGCAAAACATCTGCACATTTCCTCGATATTTTTACAGCCGAAGATAAAAGATAGTATTATCGATTTACTGGTTAAAGCTAAAAAAGCGGGACTGACTACATCGCTTGACCCGCAATGGGACCCTAATGAAAAGTGGGACATCGATTTACGAAAACTACTTCCCTTTATTGATGTTTTCCTTCCGAACGAAACTGAAATTGCTCATCTTACAAATGAACCTGACACCGAAAAATCGTTAAAAATGCTTGCTCCATTTGCAAATCTGATTGTTGTGAAAATGGGGAGTAAAGGTTCGGCATTATTAAGAAACGGAAATATCTCAATACAGCCTGCTTATCTAAACGAAAATGTTGTTGATGCAATCGGCGCCGGAGATAGTTTTGACGCCGGATTTATCTCAAAATTCGTACACGGCGAATCTCCTATTGAATGTCAGCGTTTCGGTAATTTGTGCGGAGCGATTAACACAACCGCCGCCGGGGGTACGGGAGCTTTTTCGGATTACGGCAAAATGAAAGAGAGTTCATTGAAGAATTTCGGAGTTGTATTATAAATTATCATGACCTTGTTAAAAGAAAAATATAAAACTTTAGTGAAACGCAATCAAACTCTTTTTGCT
>CAYLYR010000200.1:0-4515 GCA_964387835.1 uncultured Melioribacter sp. | reverse complement strand
TCTCCCTCGGATTTTCCCTGCCGTCGAGGACCATTCCTCGACGGAATAACAATACTTAACACCAAGAAGAGAAATTTTACTAAATGCTACTTTGCGTCAAGGTGGGACCTTGACGCCGGAGAAAATGGATAAATCCGTTGGGCGGATTTATTCTCATTTCCACAAAGCCACTTATTTTCAGTCTTCGTTCAAGGAAGTAATGCACACCGCTAAATAAAATCAGTGTAAAATTTTTTTGTCTCTTTGTTTACCGAAGTAAATTTGATATTTTTAACAATAGTTTTTGATTACAATTTGGAGGAAACAGATGATTTATAAAATAGTATTTTCCGCAGCTAAAAATTATGAACCTAAGAATAAATCTTTGGTTTACGTTAACTACTTTATTGCCGACAAAGATTTTAAATTTTACGCAAACGAATTCTTAAGTTACTTGAATATTCCGAAGAGTAACGATTCGGCAAAAAAGTTTTTAGATGGAGAAGATGATGAATTCTCGGTTATTTTTTATGGTAAAATAACTCAAAAATATATTTTGAAAAAAGTCGATTACGATAAAATTACAACCGACTTTTTTAGGAATGACACTGCTTCCGTTATTGCCGACATCAAAGATGATTTTGACGACTTGGTTGTTAACATTCCCGATTGTAAAAAACTAAATACTATTTTCGGCACTTACGAATATTTACTTCAGAGCGTTGCGGAAGGTTTACTCCTTGGCGATTATACTTTTGACGAGTATAAATCAGAAAAGAAAAAGCCTAAGAAAATAAGATGTATTTTAAGAACCGATAAATTGTCCGTAGCAAAAAATGCAATTAAAAAAGCTGAAGATATTGCCGAAGCCGTTTATTTTTCAAGGGATTTGGTGAACGAACCGGCAAATACGCTTTATCCTCAGGAATTTGTTAAGCGAGTGAGAAAAGCATTCTCCGGCACAGACGTTAAGGTTGAAGTTCTAACCGAGCCTACGCTTAAAAAGAAAAATATGAATGCAATCCTTTCCGTTGGGCAGGCAAGCGTTCATCCGCCGGTTCTGGTTAAGTTACACTATAAGCCGAAGAAAAAATCCAATGAGAAAATTGCACTCGTAGGTAAGGGCGTGATGTACGACGCTGGGGGATTATCGATTAAGCCGACTTCCGGCATGGTTGAGATGAAGGGAGATATGGGCGGCGCTGCGGCAGTTGTAGGTATATTTTTTGCAGCTAATAAGATTAAACCCTCTCAAGAACTTTTCGGAGTGATTCCCGTTGTGGAGAACGTTATTTCGGGAAACGCCTACAAACCCGGCGATATTATTCATACTGCATCGGGAAAAACAATCGAAGTAGGGAATACGGACGCCGAGGGAAGATTGATTCTTGCCGATGCTTTGGAATTTGCCGAAAAACTTAAACCGAATAAAATTATTGATTTTGCAACTCTTACCGGAGCTTGTTTGGTAGCTTTGGGAGAATCAATTGCCGGAATGTTTACCGATAATAATGAACTTGCGGAAAAAATATTTGCCGCGGGTGAACGGACTTACGAAAAAGTATGGCGTCTTCCTATGCCGAAGGAATATGAAAAAATGCTCAAAAGCGATTTGGCTGATATTTCAAACATTTCAAAAGGAAGGTGGGCAGGCTCAATTACGGCTGCCGAATTTCTAAAATTTTTCCTTTCCGACGAAATGAAAAAAAATTGGGTGCATCTCGATATTGCAGGACCTGCGCTTAAAAATGATTTATCGTCATACACAAAGAAATATTCAACCGGTTTCGGCGTAAGATTGATTACTGAATTTTTGATCTCGAAATAAAATTCGTTTCGGTCAATTCTTAACATGGTTCAAATATTTACCAAAAAATTGAAATTTTCGTAAGGTATTGTTGATTTGGTAATGAAGAGTTGAAACTCTATCATTTCATTCAGATACTATTTCAGCAAAGTCATTTTTTTTGTAATGAATCTTTTGCCGACTTGCAATTTATAAAAATATGTTCCGCTCGGCAGATTGCCTGCGTTGAATTGTATTGAATAATTTCCCTGCGTTTGTTTTCTGTTTACAAGCATTGCAACTTCGCGTCCGAGAGTATTTCATAAAATTGTGAATTCCGTAAGCGCAATTGTGCTCGGAATGCTTCCCGGAATGGAAGGGGGAAAGGCAATAGCGAAAGTAATCGGCGGAAAAGTAAACCCGAGTGGAAAGCTCCCTTTTACATATCCCAAATCGGTTAACGGCTTTACTACGTATGATTATAAACCGATAGAAAATTTTGATGTGAACAAATTTGAATGCGAATATCCTTTCGGTTACGGATTGAGTTACACGAGTTTCGAATATTCCGATTTAAGAATTGCAAAAGCCGAGCTTGGCATTAACGATTCGTTAAGAGTTTCGGTGAACATAAAAAACACCGGAGATAAAAGAGGAAGCGAGACTGTTGAACTTTACGTTACCGATCTTTACGGTTCTGTTTCAAGACCTAACAAAGAGTTGAAAGAATTTAGTAAGATAGAACTGAAACCGGGGGAATCTAAAAATGTAAGTTTTATATTACCGGTTCAAAATTTATCCTTTATCGGCAGAGATAATAATAGAATTGTCGAACCAGGTGATTTTATCGTAACCATAAATAAATTAACTAAAAAATTTAATGTAAAATAGAAGAGATTGATTTATGAATTTTTCTACTGTTGATTATGTTGTTTTTGCTCTCTACATATTCTCGATTATAGTTCTCGGACTTTATGTTTCAAGAAAGAAAAAAGGGGAAGAGAAAAACACCAAAGATTATTTTTTAGCGAGTAAAGCGCTTCCCTGGTGGGCAATCGGCTCATCCTTAATTGCCGCTAATATTTCCGCCGAGCAGTTCATCGGTATGTCAGGCTCCGGTTTTGCAATTGGACTTGCCATAGCATCGTACGAGTGGATGGCTGCCGTAACTCTTTTGATTGTCGGCAAGTTTCTTCTGCCGATATTTATCGATAAAGGACTTTACACAATTCCGGAGTTTATTGAAAAGCGCTTCGGCGTTGAGCTTAAGACAATTCTCGCGGTTTTCTGGATAGCTCTTTTCATATTTGTTAATTTAACTTCGGTGCTTTTTCTCGGCGGAAAAGCGATAGATACGATAATCGGCGTTGGAGACGGTTCGATGATTTTCCCGTCGATATTGGCTTTGGCTTTTATTGCAGCCGCTTACTCTCTCTACGGCGGTTTATCGGCAGTGGCTTGGACGGATGTAATGCAAGTGGGTCTGCTGATTCTCGGAGGCTTAATTACTTCGTTTATTGCTCTCGGAAGCGTTACGCCGGAAGGAGGAGTAATTCACGGGTTTGAGCATATCTTAAAAGTCGCCCCTGAAAAATTTCACATGATTCTCAGCAGAGATAATCCTCAATATTTCAATCTCCCCGGAATAGCGGTTTTAATCGGGGGAATGTGGGTTGCCAATTTATATTATTGGGGATTTAATCAGTACATTATTCAGCGTACGCTTGCGGCAAAATCATTAAAAGAAGGTCAGCGTGGAATTATGTTTGCGGCATTTCTTAAACTTTTGATTCCGCTTCTCGTTGTAATTCCCGGAATTGTTGCATTCGTTCTGTTTACTCAGCCTGCGGGAACTACAATTCTTCCCGGTGTGAAGGAAGCATTTTTGAAGACCGGAGGAGGCATTAATTACGATAAAGCATATCCGTGGCTAATAAGCGTTTTTATTCCGTCCGGAATTAAGGGACTGGTACTTGCGGCATTAGTAGCTGCTATTGTTTCTTCGCTGGCTTCAATGCTTAACTCAACATCAACAATTTTTACTATGGATATTTACAAGCCCTATCTGAATAAAAATGCGAGTGAAAAAATTCTTGTTCGCGTAGGAAGGCTATCTGCGTTTACCGCATTAATCATAGCAATTGTTGTTGCGCCGCTTCTCGGCAACATTCCTCAGATGTTCCAATATATTCAGGAATATACCGGATTGGTTAGTCCGGGAATATTGGGTGTATTTCTAATGGGATTATTTTGGAAGAAAACAACGAACAAAGCTGCAATTTACGGCGTAACAATTTCCATTGTGATTGCGTTTTTGCTGAAACTTCCGGCGGTGGATTTGCCTTGGATGGACCAAATGCTTTACACATTGTTAATTACAATCGTAATAATAATGGGAATTAGTCTTACTACTTCCGAAGATGTTGACGATCCGAAAGGAATTCCATTGACTTCGAAAATGTTTAAGACCGATTCCGTTTTTAATATTGGAGCTTACGGCGTTTTAATTATCTGCGCATTTTTATATGCCGTTTTCTGGTAAGAGAGATTACATTCGGATGATATTTGGCATTGCAGCGGTTATTGAGAAATTGAAATTAGCTAAAGTGTAGAAAAGAATAAACAATTATGAAAAACTTTTCGTGTATTATGTTTGAGGGAAAGTAGGGTTTCCTCAGTTCGATTACACAATGCCGAATACTATCCCTTTGGAACTACAGAAAATAAAATAATATATAAACAATTCCTCC
>CAYLYR010000199.1:0-4556 GCA_964387835.1 uncultured Melioribacter sp. | reverse complement strand
GAGGTTTGCATCGTTGTTTTTTAAATAATCAATTGCAGAGTTCCCGTTATCAAACGTTGTAACGGAATATTGTCCTTCATGAAAAATCCTTTCGAGATTTAAGCGAATAAAAGCTTCATCATCAATTACAACTATTTTCTTTTCACTTTCCATCTTGATTCCCAATAAGATGAAAAATTAAAGAAAGAATATTGTAAAAATTAATGTTCAATTTCAGCAGCTCCTTTTGAAAAGATCGTAAACAAAAATAAATCAAAATCCGACGTTTAATTTAAGGGCAAATGAAGAGAAAAACAAGCCCCGTAACCATCGCCGTTTTTAACAAGTATTTTACCGTCGTGTTCCGTCATTATCCAATGAGTTATTGCACGTCCCAAACCGGTTCCTTCCTCTTCAGTAGCGAAACACGGGCCAAATACATTATCAATAATGGATTCCGGTATTCCCTTCCCGTTGTCGCATATTTTAATTACAATACCGGGTCCGCCTTTTTTCCCTTGTGATAAGTAATAATTATAGAGTGCATTATCTTCAAGAAGGAATTCAGTTGCAACAAAAATCTCTCCGTTTTCTTCCAATTCCTCAACACTGTTAATAATAATATTAAGCACAGCCTGAACAATTTTATCTTTCATTATCTTAATTTTCGGAATTGAAGATTGCAAATTTTTGTTTAGTCTTATTTTTTTCTTTTTAAGGAAACTCTTAGTAAACGTTAAAGCCGATTCTATGACCTGATTAATATCAACTTCCTCCAACTCTCCTTTTGAGGGAGACGCATAATCAAGAATTTCATTAACCAATTTTTCAAGACGTTCAACTTCGTTTAATGCAAGCTCAATTACTTTTCCGTTAGTTTGATCAAATGCAAATGTATCGTGCAAGTCATCAAGGAAAAGACTAATTCCGGTTAATGGATTCCTTATTTCGTGCGCAATGCCTGCGGCAAAACGCCCGAGAAAAGCCAGCTTTTCAATTTCCTTTACTTCCTCGTCAATCAATTTTCGTTCGGTCTGATCTTCAAGAATAATCAGGAGTTCACTTTCAGCTTTGTCCGTCTTTTCAATCGGTGAAACATAAATCGAGAAAAACTTTTTTTCTCCGTTGATAGTTGTTTCAATATCTTTATTGGAATAATAACCTTGAGAATCTATTGCCAACAATATTTCGTTGCGTAAATCGGAGTACTTTTCAAAAACAACCTCATTCTTTTCAAGAAGTGCGACATCCTTATCCAACTTAAGCATGCTGATTGCCGAATCATTGATACTTGTAACGTATCCTTCTCCGTTTATTGTAATAACACCGCTCGGCATAAACCTAAGTATATCGGAAACAAAATTACGCTGCTCTAAAATCTTCTGATACAATCTTGTTATCTCTATTATTCTTGCAGCCTGATTTGCCAAAATGTGCAGAGAATCAATCTCCTCCTCTAAAATTTTCGTTTTGGTCTTAAATTTATCGGCTCCTAATATTCCTATTACATTTTCTTTCGTTTTTAACGGTATGTAGATAAACGAATTACTCTTCCCCGATTTTCTGATTCGCTTGTCAAGTAGAGTTCTTTTATCGTACTTTTCAAAATCTTCAATGAAATTGATTTTCCCCTCTCTTGCGGTTTTTGTTTCAATACACTCATCGGAGTTAATACGATATTTTGATTTCCTCAAGATTTCCGCCTCTTCGTCTGAAAATCCGTACATCTCTTTAAACTCTAAGAATTCCCCGTTCTCGCTAACAAGATAAAGAACAGCCCTATCAAAACCGATTGTTTCAACTGCGTGTTTCAAAATCAACCGTAGTATTTTATCTATGTCAAAAGTTGTTCCCAACAAGTTACTAACTTCATGAATTCCTTTAAATATTCTGAGTTGATATTCAATACGAGCGGCATATTCCCGCGCTTCTTTTGTAGCTTCCTTTTCACTTTTAAGAGAAATTTCAAGTTCATTTTTCATGTGAAATAATTCATACGCCATAAAATTTAGGGAGCTTGCAAGAGTGCCGATTTCATCCTTCCGTTCAATCGAAATATATTTATCCAAATCTCCGGAAGCAAAATCTTGTGAATATTTTGTCAGTTCAACAATCGGTTTGGAAAAATTGCGTGAAACAAATAATGACAGAAATACGGCAACACCAAATATAATAATCACATAATAAATTATGTCATTCTTATAATATGAGAGTACCTTATCAATATCTTTTGAAATAAATTTTGCCTGCTCATTAAAATGACGCAATTGAAGCCCGATAGTAATACCGCCGAAAACACCGCTGTTCTTATAGACTCCTTTGTTGTACTTAATAGGAGCATACGCCATTATTTTTTTTATCCCGCCGACATTTGTAGTTAAAACCGAACCTGAAGCCTTGTTACGAACTTCTTCGGCGACAAAAGGATAGTTCGGATGAATAAAACCGGCATAATCGAGGTTGAATGGAATGTTGCCCAATTCAATATCTTTTTTACTGCTTGATTCGGAATAAGGAGGAACAGGCTTGCCGTTTTTATATACGCCTCTAATATCCCATAATTTTGGGTGAGTAATAATCCAGCCTTCATCATCAAACATAAAAGCATAGTCTCCCGAATTGTAACTTGGAGCAACAACCTGTTGAGTTTTATTAGGCAGAACATGTTGTGTAAATTCCGCAAGATGGCGATGATCCAATCCAAGTACAACAATTCCAATAAGTTTTCCTTCTTTATAAACCGGTTTTGCAAAACGAATAACTCCGTCGTAAAAAACACCGTGGAAAGCTGTTCCCAAATTAGGAGAATTTTGTAATTGTTGCTTCTTCGTAACATGAAAACCGTTTAGATGAGAAACATATATTTCTTTAGGATGCAGTTTTATAGTTTTAGCAAAGTATTCTTCCGATTTGTAGCGAGTATTCCATTTATAGCGAACATTTTTTAGTTTAGATTCCGGGACAATCTTAGAATCGGAAATGCGTACAATTTCTTGCCCGTTTGGAGCAACAAAACTAATCTCCTTATATAAAGGAATAGTTTTATGAACATCAATCGGTATTCCCTCTTTATCGAATCTATACCAAATTTCTCCTGTATGCTCTCTGTTAAACTCCAAATACTTTTGCGGAATGGGATTTAATTCGCCAAGAGCATCCAAATCACTTTCACATTTTTTTAAAAATCGTTCCACTGTTGCAGCAAGCAAAGAAGCCTGCAACTCGGTTGTTCGTTTAGTCTTTTCATCGATTGTTTGGGTCAAGTGTTTGGAAACTCCGGTTTCAAGATCATCCAATGTCGAAATGGAATAATAATAGAGAACTATGAGAGGAACTATAGAGATAAAAATTGATGAGAGTAATAATCTGCGGAAAATTCCAAACCGAGATTTGGGGAGATAGATTGAGAAGTTTGATTTATCAGTAATATTATTCTTTTTTGCAGCCAATATTAACGTTCTTTAAGTTTAATAACGCAATATAAGAAAAGTAAAAATAATCGGAAGAAATAAAAGCACAAAAAGTTGTACCCGGAGGGGGACTCGAACCCCCAAGGGAATACTCCCACTAGACCCTGAACCTAGCGCGGTTACCAATTTCGCCATCCGGGCAAAAAGAACATTTTTTGAATTACAAATTTAGGAAATAATTACAATCTGAAAGAATAATATTTTTTTATTGATAAAAAAACTTAATCTTTTTCACTAATAATTAAATCTTCTCTTCCCCACTCTATTAACTTTCCTTTTATAAAATCCAATACATATCTGTGAGCCTCGGATGAATTTTTAACTTTCATCGGTTCGCCGAAAGCGTAACGTGTCCGCTTTTTCATATTCATTTTACCTAAATCTTTTATCAGCTTACCATTTTCCCACGCATCGGTTAAAACGGATAGAGGAATTATCGGGACGTTGTTTTTCTGAGCTAACTTCACTCCGAGAGAATTAAACTCTTTTTCATTAAAATATTTGGTCCTTGTTTTTTGAGGAAAGATAATAACGGATTTACCGTTTTCTAATCGCTTTTTCCCTTCGCCCAAAACAATCTGCAAATCTTCTCTCGGATTTTCCCTTCCTACAATAATCGGTTCACGCGCGGTTGTAACAGCTCCGAACAGAGGGAAATTCACTAAATTCTTTTTCATTACATATAACACTCGTTTAACCGGATGAATAACACATGCCATAACAAGTGTTTCATGTGAACTCATATGATTACCAACAAAGACCACAGGGCCATCAACTTTCTTCAGATTTTCCATTCCCTCGATACAAATTTTACCGCCGGCTTTTTCCCAAGCTCTAAAAATTTCATCAGAAGCTTTAATCCAATTAAAGTCATTCATTGTGCCTTTTATTGCCTGGTCATTTGCAACTGCAAAAATTGAGACTAATTTAATATAAAAATATAGAGTTGGAAAGGAAGTATAAATTGCTTTATTGTCGGGAGTACAATATGTATCGTTGATAGCATATTTATTCGGTAAGTAATCTGTACTTTTCATACTGCTCACAAAATGTTGTGACCCCAACGGGACTCGAACCCGTACTCTCCACCTTGAAAGGGTGATGTGT
>CAYLYR010000198.1:0-4595 GCA_964387835.1 uncultured Melioribacter sp. | reverse complement strand
ACTAAATTAGTAATAGAAAGAGAAAAATTACTTCAGAAATTCTTAGTTTGCTCTTATTACAATAATATTGGGGTATTTCTTTTTTTAGCTCATACCAGATTTAGACAATAGCTCCGTAGGAGCGAAATGTCTGTAGAACTTATTAAATTAAACGCCTAAGCTCCATAGGAGCGACATGAAGAATTACACCGGATAGATGAACGAAAGAATGGATTTCCGATAAAACATTCATGAATGACAAGATAGCTGACCGCTAAAAACGACCAAGCACGACGGACAAAGGATGAAGGACTAAAAAACATGATTTCTCACCCCACCTTCGTCGGGATTCGGAATGACAGTAAATTCCGGAGATTGTTTCACTTCGTTTGTAATGATGGAGATACTGAACGCTGTACTCTGAAAAACTGATTCCGCTTTTATTCGTGAATCAGCAGCTTTATAATATCGGACAAGTTTCGGTTTTACAAAAAATATTAAAATCAATTCAGATATTTTTAATAATTTTACTAATTAATTTTCAATAAAAAAAGTTGATGAAAAATGAAATATCCTTTTGCAGAAGTTGAACAAAAATGGCGGAATATCTGGGAGCAGGAAGAAATCTATAAAACCGATTTATCCGATATTGAAAAAAAGATTTATGCCCTCGTAATGTTTATTTATCCTTCAGGAGCAAAGCTTCACATCGGACATTGGTATAATTACGGACCAACCGATACTTGGGCGCGATTTAAAAAGATGCAGGGCTTTAATGTTTTCGAACCGATGGGATACGATGCATTCGGTTTGCCTGCGGAAAATTACGCTATTAAAACAGGCGTGCATCCTCAAGACAGCACATTGAAAAATATTGAAGATATTCGCGAGCAGCTTAAAACAATGGGGTGTATGTACGATTGGAACGCCGAGCTTATGACTTGCGTTCCGGAATATTACAAGTGGAATCAGTGGCTTTTCTTACAGCTTTACAAAAAAGGTTTGGCTTATCGCAAGAATGCGCCGGTTAACTGGTGCCCTTCGTGCAACACGGTTTTGGCAAACGAACAAGTGCAAGCCGACGGTACATGCGAGAGATGCGGAACCATAGTAGAAAGGAAAGAACTTACGCAATGGTTTTTTAACATAAAAAAATATGCGGATGAACTTCTTGAAGGCTTGGATAAAATTGATTGGCCGGAAAAAACAAAAACAATGCAGCGCAATTGGATTGGACGAAGCACCGGAACCGAGCTTGAATTTGATATTGAAGGGCATGATGAAAAAATCAGCGTTTTTACTACGCGTCCCGATACGTTATTCGGTGTAACTTATGTAGTAGTAGCTCCGGAGCATGAAATCGTTAATAAAATTACAACTGACGAATACAAAACAAAAGTCGAAAAATATAAAAACCAAGTTAAAACTTTATCGGAAATTGAAAGGACATCTACGGTTAAAGAAAAAACCGGCGTTCCTACCGGCGCTTACGCAATTAATCCGGTAAACGGAGAAAGAGTGCCGATTTGGATTGCAGATTACGCACTCCTTACTTACGGTACAGGCTGCGTTATGGCTGTGCCGGCTCATGATGAGAGAGATTTTGAGTTCGCGCGGAAATTCGGACTTTCAATAAAACGTGTGATTCTCAAACCGGGAGAAGATGAAACGGCTGAATTATCGGAAGCATACACCGAGCCGGGAATGTTGGTGAACTCGGGTAAGTTTAACGGTATGGATTCGATAAAAGCAAAGGAAGCAATTACAGAATATCTTGAAGAATTGGGGAAAGGAAAAGCAACGGTTAATTATAAACTACGGGATTGGCTTATTTCACGGCAGCGTTATTGGGGAACTCCGATTCCGGTTGTATATTGTGAAAAGTGCGGTGAAGTTCCTGTGCCGGAAGAAGATTTGCCGGTTAAACTTCCTTACGATGTCGATTTCAAACCTCACGGAGCTTCTCCTTTGGCAAGAAACGAAAAGTTTATCAATACTACTTGTCCCAAGTGCGGTGGACCGGCAAAACGGGATGCCGATACTATGGATACTTTCGTTGATTCGTCGTGGTACTATTTGCGTTACCTGGACCCGAAATTTTCCGAGGGGATGTTCAATTCCGAGCTTGCTGATAATTGGACGCCGGTAGATACTTACGTCGGCGGCGCTGAACATGCAACGATGCATTTACTTTACGCAAGGTTTGTTCATAAGTTTTTGCGCGACATCGGATTGGTAAACAGCGATGAGCCTTTTAAACGCCTTATTCATCAAGGCACAATTACCAACCAGGGCGCGAAGATGTCGAAATCGAAAGGGAATACCGTTAACCCGAACCAATTTATCGATAAATACGGGACTGATGTTTTTCGTATGTATCTGATGTTTATGGGACCTTACCGAGACGGTGGAGATTGGAGCGACAAGGGAATTACAGGCATCGACAGATTTGTGCAGCAGTCATATCAGTTGTTTGAAGAGAACAGAGATATTTTCAATCGTACCGAAGATAAATCGGAGTTTAATTTAAAGGAATTAAACCAGAATGAGAAAGCCGTTTACTACAAAGTTAACGAGATTCTAAAACGTTACGAACCTGAGATTGATGATTTCAGATTTAACACGGTTATTTCCGGCTTGATGGAATTGAAAAATTCTATATATGATAATTTTAAGAACACAAACGAAGAATTAAAATCTTATGTTTTAAAAAGATTTACTGCTATGCTTGCTCCGCTTGCTCCTCATCTCGGGGAAGAAGGCTGGCAAATGCTCGGGAGTGATGTTTCTATATTCAAAAAACCGGTTTGGTACAAAGTTAATGAGCAGGCTCTAATTGTTGATGAAACGACAATCGTTGTTCAAATAAATGGTAAAGTCCGTTCTAAGCTGCAGGTTGCTGTTGATTTACCTCAAGACGAAGTTAAGTCAATTGTTTTTGAGGATTCAAAAGTTAAAAGTTACACCGAAGGTAAAACCATCGTAAAAGAAATCTATGTAAAAAATAAAATATACAACATCGTTGTTAAGTAAGAGGAAAAATGTTAGACATCAAATTTATTCGCGAAAATCCCGAAGTTGTAAAAAGAGGGATAAAAAATAAAAATGAAAAAGATACGGTTGACGAAATACTTCTTCTCGATAAAAGAAGAAGAGAAATTTTAAACGAAGTTGAAACATTAAAAGCTGAAAGGAACAGCGTTTCAAAAGAGATCGGGATACTTAAAAGAGAAGGTAAAGACGCTTCGGAAATAATGAACAGAATGAAATCCGTTTCGGAAAAGATTAAAGGACTTGATTCCGAACTGCGTGTTACCGAAGAGAAGCTAACCGAAATGATGCTGTGGGTTCCGAACTTACCTCACGATTCCGTTCCGGTTGGAAAAGATGAAAACGATAATGTGGAAGTAAGAAAATGGGAGCCGGAAGGATTTTCTTATGAGAAAGATTTTGAGCATAAAGATCATCTTGAGCTTGGGAAAAAGCTTGGAATACTCGATTTTGACAGAGGCGCTAAAATTACCGGAAGCGGTTTCCCCGTATATGTAGGGAAAGGCGCTGCGCTTGAAAGAGCTTTGATTAATTTTATGTTGGACCTACATATTCAAAAACACGGTTACACGGAAGTTATCCCGCCGCTGCTTGTTAATCGAGATTCAATGATAGGAACGGGACAAATTCCGAAAATGGAAGAGGATATGTACCAAATTCCGAAGGATGAGCTTTTTGCAATTCCGACGGCAGAAGTTCCGATAACAAATCTTCATCGAAACGAAATTCTGAATGAGGATGAAATACCAAAAAAATATGTCGGATACACAGCATGTTTCCGCCGCGAAGCGGGTTCGTACGGCAAAGATTCCAAGGGATTTTTGCGCGTTCATCAGTTCAACAAAGTTGAAATGGTAAAGATGGTCAAGACGGAAGATTCCTACGATGAACTTGAAAAAATTACAAACGATGCGGAAGATGTTTTGAAGGAATTAAATATTCCATACAGAGTGTTGATGTTGTGCACGGGCGATTTAAGCTTTTCCGCAGCAAAATGTTATGATATAGAAACTTGGTCACCTGCTGAAAACAAATGGCTTGAGGCATCTTCATGCAGTAATTTTGAAACGTTTCAGGCAAGAAGACTGAATTTACGTTACAGAAGTAAAGAAGATAAAAAAGTACATCTTTTAAGTACTTTGAATGGTTCTGGTTTGGCAACAAGCCGTTTAATGGTTTCATTATTGGAAAATTATCAAACGCCGGAAGGAAAAGTGATAGTCCCGAAAGCGTTGCATAAATATACCGGCTTTACGGTAATCGGGTAAATGTTTCTCGAACCGGAAAGTAATAAAATCAAAAAAATATGAGGAAATGAAATGGAACCAAAACGTTTTATGACACTGCAGCGTCATATCCTTGAGGGGGAGAGACAGCATCCCGAAGCAACCGGCGAACTCTCCGCATTATTATCGGAATTGGCTTTAGCGGCAAAAGTAATTTCACTTGAAGTAAATAAAGCGGGATTAATCGATATTCTCGGTTTTACAGGCGCTACTAACGTACAGGGAGAAGAGGTAAAAAAATTAGATATTTATGCTCACAACACAATTGTATCGGCAATG
>CAYLYR010000197.1:0-4632 GCA_964387835.1 uncultured Melioribacter sp. | reverse complement strand
AGTTTCGGGCATTTCGCTATTAATTCTATCAACAACCTCTCTCCAAAATTCTTTAGGAAAAAGCGCATTAAATTCCTCTTTGGTCAAAGCATAGTCCGCTCGCGAAGGTATATCGCCGCCGGAACCGGGTTCAGGATACCAAAGGCGGGCAAAATGTTTTTTTGTAAGAGTCATTGCGGCATCAAAACGAATAATCGAAAACTTTCGCGCAACATCCATTATTTTTTGAATTACAGCTTCACGAACTTCTTTTTTAAGAATATCGAGTTGCGCGGTATCGTTCCAAGGCATGTTTGTTCCGTCGTTGCCGTGATAAATATATCGGCGCTCTCCGGTGCGGTTATCTATTCTCTCAAAAACAACTGCAGCATCACTGTTGCTCCAGTAACCGTCCTCGATTTTAATTGAAAAATTCGGGTCGGGAGAGAGATTTTCGCCGGTAAACTTGTAACTCGGAAAAGGGGGCATTGAAGATTGAATAAAATAGTCGGGATGTTCAACAATCCATTTGGAATATATGCCCGTGTGGTTCGGCACCATATCCGCCGCAAGCCGAATTCCAAATTGTTTTGCGCGCTCATTCAAATTCCGATAAGCTTCATAGCCTCCTAAGTCGGAAGCAATTTCATAATCGTAAAGAGAATAAGCCGAAGCAACGGCATCAATATTTCCTCGAAGATGTTTAATTTTCTCGGAGGCTTCGCTTCTTTGCCAAACGCCGATAAGCCAAAGGGAATTAATATTTCTATTTTTCAGTTCGATTAATTCCTCATCGGGAACGTGATCTAATCTGTATATATCCCGTTGGTATTTTCTGCTTAATTGTGAGAGCCAGACGTAGGTGTTTTTTGCAATCATTACCACTTTCGGCATCCAAGCGGTATCGGGAGTAAAATTTTCCTCCTCCTCATAATCTTCCGATGAAGAAGCGAGCATATCAAAACCGCTTTTCCCTATTGCAGCGCCTTTGCCCGGATTTATGTATTCGGGAATTAAAGTAGGCGGCGGCGCGCCCGCTCCGCTTAAAATAACATCCTCGCGAAGAAGATCGAATCCGGTTAAGAATTCACGTTCGAATTTATCTGAAATTAAATCTTTCCATTCCGTTTTGATGAACTCAAGCTGCCCCTGCAAATTATTCGGGAATTTTTTAATCGGTTCAAGAAGAAAGGAGAGCAAGTCGGTATCTTCTGCTATTTTCGGCTCGGTTTTGAAAAAAGTTCCGGCTGTTTCCGAATAACGATTGAACTCGTTTCCCAAGGATAGATTTTTTATCCCGATTAAGTCTTGCAGGGAATTAAGAGCTGGATTATTGTTGTGAAGAAAAAGAATTAACGAATCTTCGAGTTCAACTTCGTAGTTGTAGCGCCCGTCGGATTTATTCCATATATATTCCTCAGGTTTTAGTCTCCCCGAATAAACCGGCTCAGGCGGGAAGGAATTAAGAAAATCGTTGATGACAGGCACTAAAGTATCTGCCCCGAGAGTTTTTGTTAGGAAATCAAATTCCTTTTTGAAAACATATTTGTCGAATTCCTTCCGATATTTTGAGATAACATATTTGTAAATTTCCGTGAGAAGATTGACCGAGTAAAGAAATCCGGCTCCGATATTTTTATCATTTTCGGAGAAAGAGTTTATTCTGTACGCGGCTTCCCTTATGAGTTTATTTTTATTGGAAACATTTTTGGAATAAAAATATATTTCATCTAATTTATATTCTAATAATGATTTTTTACTCAATCTGAATGCAAACATTTTCCGTTCAATTTTTTCTAAATAAAGTACAAAATATAAGTAAAAGTTTAGATGAAATATAGCTAAAGAAGTACAATAGGAGACATTTGTTAAATTAATACGGAAAAAAATGGTAATGTAAGAATAAAATACTTGTGTCAAAATAAAAGGTTTCGTATTTTTTGAATCGTTTTTGTTCTTAATAAGATAAAAAACAACGGGCGCGTAGCTCAGCGGTAGAGCATCTGCCTTTTAAGCAGAGGGTCGGTGGTTCGAGACCACCCGCGCTCACAAAATAAAACTCCGGAGAAATTCGGAGTTTTATGGTTTTAGGTAAGGGAAAACATGAGGGAAAAATGCATTACGTTTATATCATAAAGTCGCTGTCTAACGGAAGGTATTACATAGGTGAAACAAAAGATTTAGCCGATAGAATGTTGCGGCACAATAACAACCGAAATAAATACACAAGAGGAAAAGGACCTTGGGAGGTTGCTATTTACTGCATAGTTGAAGATAAAAGCCGCGCAGTAAGATTTGAGAGGAAATTAAAATCGTTGAAGAATTCCCGAAAGGCGATAGAATATATAAAAGCGCATTGCGAAGCGGTAGAGCATTCCGACTTTTAGTCGGAAGGGTCGGTGGTTCTTCCGAAGGAATCCCCGTGGGAGAGACCACCCGCGCTCACAAAATAAAACTCCGGAGAAATTCGGAGTTTTTTGGTTTTAAATGTTCGCTAAGTTTTTGAAAATAAGTCAATATAAACTTTTTTAGAAAAAGACTAAAAAATTTATCTCTTCTACCGATTATCTGATAGGTAATGGATTGCATAAATGTAACTTCAGGGAAGAAGTATGACTGATATGGAAGGGAATCTGGTTCAGAAGGGAATGAATTCCTACTCGGAATCCGATCTCACAGGTTTTAGAAAACTCGGACGAGACAGCTTTAAAAGCTATCTGAAACTCGGCGTTGACTATTTGGATTTTATCAAAAATGTTACAAGATTTTATTCAATAGACTTACCTAATAATATTAATGAATATCTCATCAGAATCGACACAGCCCCTTTGTTTTGGATAGCCGATATTCCAACTATTCAAATAACCGAACAATATTATAATAATTTAAGTAAAGCCGGAGGTCCTAGGTATTATCAAGACCTTAAAAAGCACTACTCGAGATGGGTAACGCAGAAGAGTGAGCGCGATAAACAGTATTATACAATGTCGGCATTAAATATCTTGGAAAAAGATCCGGTTAAAAATCATGTATTAAAAAAAATACTTCATGCCAATTTAATTACTTTTAACTCAAGGCAGGTAGCAGCGGAAAAAGCTATTGAATTGTTGGAAGAGGCTGACCGAATCCTTGAAAAAACACCCCTTTCACAATCGGTTAAAGATGAACTCCATTACCTAATTCAACTTTATATCGGTTTTGTCTTTCTCAGATCCGGCTTGTTTTCCGAGGCGCAGAATAAGTTTGAAGAAGCCTCTTTTAGCAAACAGGAAGGAATTTCCGCTCTCTTTTACAATGCGCTTGTTAATGTGAAACTGCAGAATTATGATTCCGCTTCCGGTTTGCTTTCGCATATTATAGATTATGACAGAGAGAGGTTCTCTTTTGCCATAAAGCATAGAAGTATCAATCTGCTTGACTTCTTCCTTAGAAATGCGGTAACTTACAATATTTTTCTTGAAAATGATTTTGCGGTGATATTAAACGACATCGAACAAATTTTTCTATTACAATTGGGATTCGATACGAGTTTACTGCGTCAGGTTATTCTGAATATTTCCGGTCTATCCAATTTAAAGCTGAAAGAGTATTACAGTGAATCAACGCCGAAAAGGTTAGAGTTTTTGGAAAAAGTTTCCGCTCAATATAGAGAAAATTCTAATATCCTAACCTCTCTTATTACTAAAATAGTTTTGAGGGAATATGAAAAAACACTCGATACCATAGTTGAAAATGCCCGTAAGAAATTTGAAGCTGAGCTTATGGATGAAATGAAATATTTTGACAAACAAATTGCGGACAATAAAAAACGTATTGCTTTGTTGGAAGAACAGCTTGATAAGGGAAATGATGGAATAGAGGAAAGATTACAGGACGCTCTAAAAAAAATAAACGAAGATGTTGAAAAAATGGTCAATGAGCTTGAAAGAAAGTTGGAGAGCATGGATGACTCGGCTAAATTTAATCCCTCGACATCTTTTAAAAACTCAATGGTTTATAACGGTATTATCTCGATGGTTGTTTTTATGATTACCGGATTTGCCGGAGGATTTATGAATAACGCACAGCATTTCGAGAATTTTAGTCTGGTATTAACATCTACAATTATTGAGGGACTTAAGTGGGGCGGAGTTACTTATCTTGTCGGTACTTTGGTATCGCTTATTACGGCTGCATCAACTTTGTTTGAAAGAACGAATGAGAAGCAAAGATTGCTGCGGCAGATCTCGTATGTTAAAAATCTTGGGGAGAAACGTAAAAACGAAATGCATGAAGCGGCGAGAATTCAGTTGGAAACAAGTGAAAAAGGTTTACAAAGGCAAATTGAAAATTACGAGAAAAAAATTGAAGAAATTGAAGCTGAGAAGGAAGAATATAAACAAAAAGTAGAAGAAGAAGTTATTGCCAAAACAGAGGAAATCCGCACTCAATTACTCCCTCTATATATTAATTAATATTGCTATTTTCAATCACGCAAATTTCCTGTAAAAAATAAATATTTTGAAGATTAATGAATATTGACTTACATTAATTAAAGAAAAATTATTTGCTTGTAAAAAAATAAAATAATAAATATGATTGGGAACAAATCAAAATTATATATCGCCGGTCATCGCGGCATGGTTGGTTCGGCAATAAAAAGAAAATTTGAAT
>CAYLYR010000196.1:0-4639 GCA_964387835.1 uncultured Melioribacter sp. | reverse complement strand
ATGTGTAAAAAGATTAAATAAAAAAAGCCGTCCCGAGTTAACGAAACGGCTTAAGAGGGGGAGTAATCTATTTGCAAATAATCATTATCCAGTTAATTTAACAACTGATGATTTTCCTCGTAGTTACCGGATTCATCAAGCTTAAATGAATTCACCATCTGCTGTAATCTATGTGTTAACCTGCTTAAATCTTCGGAAGCCGTAGCAATTTGTTCAACTCCCATTGCGGTTTCCTGAGCGACGGTGTTAATTCCCGCCACGTTTTGGTTTATTTCCTCGGCAACAACATTCTGCTCTTCGCTCGCTTCCGCGGTCTGCTTAATTATCTGCATAACCTTATTGGAAGACTCGATAATAAGATTCAGAGAATTACTTGCCGCTGCAACTTTTTCCTTGCCGACCTGCACCTGTTCGGTTCCCGTGTGCATGGAATTGACAGCTTTTTCAGTCTCCGTCTGGATAGAGTTAATCATCATTTCAATTTCTTTTGTTGCTGTCTGCGTTCTCTCGGCTAACTTACGCACTTCGTCGGCGACAACCGCAAAACCTCGTCCATGCTCGCCTGCTCTTGCAGCTTCAATTGCGGCATTTAATGCAAGCAGGTTTGTTTGATCGGCAATTTCATTAATAACATGAACAATCTCGCCGATTTTTTCGCTGCTTTTTCCAAGCTCGTCAACTATTTCCGTCGATTGCAATACAACATCAGCAAGGCTTTCCATCCCGACTTCCAGCTCCTTAAAGACAATGCCGCCTTCTTCGGCAATTTGTTTGGAGTTGTTAGCTTCCTCTGCTGCAGAACGGTTGCTTTCGGTTGTCTCAATAATTGTACGTGTCATACGGTCAACAGCCTGAGCAACTTCAGTAGTTTGTGAACTCTGCTCCTGCGCGCCTGCTGCCATTTCATCGGCGCTTGCCGAAATTTCAGTGCTTGCGCTGGCTGTTGCTTCAATGGCATCGGTAATATTATTAATAACCTCCTTTTGTTTTTCAATCATCGCATTGAAAACTTCAATCATATTGGAGATTAAATCCCCTTGTTTTTCGGGAGTGATTTTTACCGTTAAATCGCCGTTGGCAACTCGCTGCATCCCTTCCATTATGCGGGTTGTGTTTCTTTCGAGATACTCCTGCAGTTCCTGCAGTACATCTGTTTTTTCTTGATATTCAATTGATTCGCGAACTTTTTCCGCCGAATAATTTAACATACCGCGTAAACCTACTTGGAATGGTTTCCTGAAATATTTACCTTTCGAAGCAAATGTAATCGAAGTTGCAATTTCTTTAACTCCCGCTTCAATTTGGTCGGTCAAATCATTAAGCTGCCACATTACTACGGCGAACTCGTCATTATTCTTAATAAACGTAATTCTGTCTTCGTAATTCCCTTGCGAAAGTTTTTCAAGAAGTTTTGTTATCCTTTCAACTGAATGTGTAAAATAACCGGAAAGTTGAATTTGAAAAAAAACGGTTATAACAATTATCAGAATCAAGTCAATTAAAAGAAGCGTTGATAGCAGCGAGTTATCTTCTCCGGAAGATGTTCTGCCGGCAATTGCGTAAAGCACAATAGCAATTATTCCCAATACGAGAACTATCGTTCCCCGAATATTGATAATCTGCTTTATACTCTTTTGTTTAAATGGTGAGAATAAATTCTTCATAACTCTTCCCCTGTTCTTCCAAAATTTGTGTTAATAATTTATAGGAGGCTGCGATACCGTCCGATTTTTTACTATGTTTTCTCTCTTCTGCCAAAAGTTTTTCATAAAGCGGGATGATAACTTTATGCAGTTTTTCTCTGTCGGGCGCCCTTCTTACGGCGCTGTAACCGACGATTTCATTCTTTCCGTTGGTTACCGGAGTAATATTTGCATAAACCCAGTAATATGCGCCATCGGAAGATAAGTTTTTAACATAAGCATTAATTTCACGTCCCGCTTGGATTTCGCCCCATAGTACTTTGAAAATTACGGAGGGCATATCGGGATGACGAATAACATTATGGTTTTTGCCGAGTAATTCTTCCTCGGTGTAATTTGCAAATTCCATAAAAATACGGTTCGTGTAGGTTATTATCCCTTTCAAATCCGTTTTTGAAACAATAAAATCATTTTCCCTCATTACCCGTTCTTTATCGGTAGGAGTAATTTTCCGCTTCATATTTTCTTTCTCCTTTTTATTCAATTCCACTTCAGATTATCGGAAAAAATCATTTAAACTTTAATTTTAAATAAACGAATTTCAGAATAATTTATTTACTCGATATTTAATTGAATTTCAAATGTGAAAATTTGTTGTAAAATTATCCGGATAATTTCTCTTACGGACTTAAGCAAAAAAATAGCTATTGCGCTTTTAAGATTGAAAACTTATGTTTTTATTTTAATTTCTGTTATTTATTGAATAATCCGGAGATTTTTTGATTTTACTTAGCGTGTCATTTCAATTAACTTCTCCACAGGTAATCTTAATATGAGCGATAAACTTTACACTTACCCGATTGACAAACTTCTTAAATGGATTTTGGAAACGGAAGAAAATGGCGAGATTTTGGGAATTCACAAAAGTCTTTTTTTTTCTCCCGATAAAACAAATCTCATCAGCACGTACAGATACAATCAACTTCTTGAAACTCCCATAGGAGTTGCAGCCGGTCCGCATACTCAAATGTCGCAGAACATTATTGCCGCATGGCTGACAGGCTCGAGATATATTGAACTTAAGACAGTTCAGACTTTAGATGAACTCGATGTCGCCAAGCCGTGTATCGAGATGAAAGACGAAGGTTACAACTGCGAGTGGTCGCAAGAGCTTAAAATAAAACAATCTTACGATGAATATTTAAATGCTTGGATTATTATTCATATACTAAAGGATAAATTCGGGTGGGACAATAGTGAAGCCGGGTTTATATTTAATATGAGCGTCGGTTACGATTTGCAAGGAATAATGAAACCGAACGTTCAGTGGTTTCTTGATAAAATGAAGGATTCTTCCCAAGAGATTGAGGCGAAGAAGGGTATTCTTTCCGATATTTATCCGCGGATAAAAGATATTGTGATTCCATCCGAAATTTCAAACAACATCACACTTTCAACAATGCACGGCTGTCCGCCGGACGAGATTGAAAGTATTGCAGAATATCTGATAAGTACAAGAAAATTAAATACCGCCGTAAAACTAAATCCCACTCTTCTCGGACCGGATAAACTCCGCTATATTCTTAATGAAAAACTGGGGTTTACTACTGTTGTTCCCGACATCGCTTTCGAACACGACTTGAAGTTTAACGATGCCGTTAAGCTGATAAAATCTCTCACAAAATCCGCAGAAGAAAACAATGTGGAATTCGGACTTAAGCTGACAAACACATTGGAATCATTAAATTCTACCGAGCATTTACCGGAAGACCAAGAAATGGTTTATATGAGCGGAAGAGCGCTTCATCCTATCAGCATAAACTTATCTGCAAAATTACAGAATGAATTTAACGGAGAGCTTGACATTTCCTTTTCGGCGGGAGCCGACGCTTTTAACGTTAGCAGAATATTGAAGTGCGGCATCAAGCCGATTACAGTTTGTTCCGATTTGCTGAAGCCGGGCGGTTACACAAGAACACCGCAATACATCGAGAATATTACGGCGGAAATTAAAAAGCTCAACGCAAATTCTATTGACGAGTTTGTCGTTTTATCTTCGGAAAATAAAACCGGTTTAAAAACTGCAGCTCTTGAAAATCTTAATCGTTATTCCGAGGAAGTTCTTGAAGAACAAAAATACAGAAAAGATTTTTTCCGTTACGATGGAATCAAAACCAAGCGGGAATTAACGGAATTCGATTGCGTGCATGCGCCTTGCATCGAGACATGTGCAATCACTCAGGACGTTCCCGATTACATGTACTACACGGCTAAGGGCGATTTTGACAAAGCATACGAAGTGATTCTCGACGGAAATCCGCTGCCGAACATTACAGGGTTGGTTTGCGACCATTTATGCCAAACAAAATGTACAAGGATAAATTACGACGACCCTCTCTTAATTCGAGAAATTAAACGCTTCGTTGCGGAAAAATTTTCGGACGGATTTTCACTTGAAAAAAGCGCGCCTAACGGATTTTCCACTGCCGTTATCGGAGGCGGACCCGCCGGCTTATCGGCTTCGTACTTTTTGGCGCGAAAAGGATTTGCCGTTACCGTTTTTGAAGAAAAAGAAAATCTCGGAGGAATGCCGAGTAATGCAATTCCCGGATTCAGAATCCGAGATGAGAGAATTGAGGAAGATATTAATTTGCTTAAAAAATTGGGAGTTGAATTTAAGCTGAATCACCAAATAGATAAATCCCAATTTGAAGAAATTAGAAAAGAGTATGATTTTGTTTTTATCGGTGTCGGCGCTAAAAAAGGAAAGAAGCTCCGTATCGAAGGAGAGGAGAGCGAAAACGTTTTTGATCAGCTTGATTTTCTTAATAAAACACGCGGCGGTTCCACTTTCGATTTGGGAAGCAGCGTTGCCGTTATCGGAGCGGGAAACTCGGCTATGGATGCCGCAAGAACCGCCAAGAGGATAGTAGGGCAAAAGAATAAAGTTACCGTAATTTACAGAAGAACAATTGAGCAAGCCCCCGCCGACAAAG
>CAYLYR010000195.1:0-4664 GCA_964387835.1 uncultured Melioribacter sp. | reverse complement strand
GCCAGAATATTTCATAAAAATTTGGGATATTCTTTTTTATCTTTGCAGAAACAAATAACGGAATAATGGGCAGTAGTAAAAAAGAATTAATTGATGAATTACGGAACGAAGGAATAACCGACGTTGAAGTTTTGAAGGCTTTCGATAAAGTTGACCGCGCCCTTTTTGTGCCGGATGCTTTAAAAATTCATGCTTATAAAAACGGCGCGCTTCCTATCGGTTTCGGGCAAACCATATCCCAACCTTACACGGTCGCTTTTATGACCCAAGCTTTATCGATAAAAAAAAATGATAAGGTTTTGGAAATCGGAACAGGCTCGGGTTATCAAGCGGCAATTTTAACGGCGATGGGAGCTAAAGTTTATACGGTGGAAAGAAATCTGGAAATATACAACAGAACACTTTTACTTTTCGATAATCTTCCTTATAGAGTTATGATGCGTTACGGCGACGGAACCATCGGATGGAATGAATTTGCGCCTTACGACAAAATTATTGTTACAGCCGGCGGTCCTACGGTTCCGGAAAACTTAAAGAAACAGCTTAAAGTCGGCGGGCGAATGGTAATTCCCGTCGGAGATAAGGAAAAACAAATAATGATGATAATCGATAAAACCGGTGAGGATGAGTTTGAGATTACCGAAGTCCCGAATTTTTCGTTTGTTCCTTTAATCGGAAGGGAAGGATGGAGCGGAGAGTAATTGTAATTTTAGGTCCGACAGCCTCGGGTAAGACCGGCATCGGAATCGAAATTGCCGAACGATTGGATACGGAAATAATATCAGCCGATAGCAGACAGCTTTATAAAAAACTCAACCTTGGAACAGCAAAGCCTACGGAAGAAGAGTTATCCCGCGTTAAGCATCATTTTATTGATTATCTTAATCTTGAGGAAGAATACAATGTTAGTAAATTTGAAAATGAGGCTCTAACCGTTATTAATTCACTTCATGCGCAAGGGAAAATTCCCGTGGTTGTCGGAGGTTCCGGCTTATACATAAAAGCGTTGGTAGATGGAATTTTTAACGAGGTGGAAACAGACACCGAGTTTCGCGCAGAATTACTTGATTTGAGAAAAGAGAAGGGGAATGATTATCTTTATGAAATGCTGAGGATAAAAGATCCCGTAACGGCTGCGGAGCTGCTTCCGCAGAATTGGAAACGCGTTATCCGCGCTCTTGAGGTAAATCATCTCACCGGAAAATCGATTAAGGAGTTCCATAAAGATTTCAAGCGGGAAGATAACTATCGTTTTTACTTGTTCGGATTAAATTGGGAACGGAAAGTTTTATACGAAAGGATTGAGAACAGAGTTGACAAAATGATTGAGCTTGGGTTGGTTGATGAAGTTAAAAAGATTTTGTCCGAAGGATATGACAGAAATATCAACTCGCTGAATACAGTCGGTTATAAAGAGATTTTCGATTTTCTGGACGGAACTATTTCTCTTGAAAGAGCAATAGAACTGATTAAAAGAAATACCCGCCGTTATGCAAAAAGGCAGTTAACTTGGTTTAGAAGAGATAAAAGAATCAAATGGCTTGATGTAAAAGTTTCTCCGGATTTTTCGGCTTTGGCATCTGAAATTATTGATAGTATTAACGAGTAATTCTTTGGGGATATCCCAAAAGGGAGAATTGATTTCTATTTCTAAAGTAACATTTGAGATAGATAAATTTGATTACTAATTAATCATTGAATATCTTATTATTTAAATGATTTTTAATTTTGCTGATTTATTAAACAAAACGGATTAATTATGAAAGAAAAAATTAGAATTGCGTCTGGACAAGGTTTTTGGGGCGATTTAATTGATGCGCCTGTATGGCAAGTAACCGAAGGCGATGTTGATTATCTCGTAATGGATTATCTTGCGGAAGTAACAATGTCGATTTTACAGAAACAAAAAAACAAAAATCCCGATTTCGGTTATGCGCGAGATATTCCGCAATTAATGGAAAGGATTTTACCCACTATCAAAGAGAAGGGAATTAAAGTAATTACCAACGGCGGCGGAGTAAATCCCGTAGCATGCGCAAATGCCGTTTTTGCCGTTGCCGAAAAGCTCGGCGTTTCCGGACTTAAAATTGCGGTTGTACTCGGAGATGATATTAAAGATAGGATTGATGAAATTCTTGAAAGCGGGGCTGAATTAAATAACATGGAAACGGGGGAATCTATTCGTCCCTATAAAGATAAATTACTAAGCGCCAATGTTTACTTCGGTGCGATGCCGATTGTGGAGGCTTTGCAGAAGGGCGCTGATATTGTAATCACCGGGCGAACAACCGATACGGGACTTACACTTGCCCCGATGATTTTTGAATTCGGCTGGGATAATAAAAATTATGACTTGATGTCTGCGGGAACGGTTGCCGGACATATACTCGAATGCGGCGCTCAATCAACAGGCGGAAATTTCCTTGGTGATTGGCAGTCGGTACCGAACTTTGCCAAAATCGGTTTCCCGATTGCGGAAGCATTCCCGAATGGAGATGTTATAATTACCAAACATGAATCTCTCGGAGGAATGGTAACTTTTGATACGGTTGCCGAACAGCTTCTTTATGAAATCGGCGACCCGAAAGAGTATATTACTCCCGATTGCGTTGCAGATTTCTCGTCGATAAAATTGGAAGATTTGGGAAATAACAGAGTGAAAGTTTACGATGTAAAAGGCTTTCCGGAAACCGAATTTTATAAAGTTTCAGCCTCCTACGAAAGCGGATATTCCGCCGTTGGCAACCTAACATACACTTGGCCTAATGCGCTGGCTAAAGCAAAAGCCGCTGATAAAATTTTACGCGAAAGATTGCATAACTTGGGATTGGAGTTTGATGAAATTCTAACTGAGTTTGTAGGATACGATTCTTGTCACAGAAATCTTGCCGTACATCTTGATGAAGATTTAATTAACGAAGTGGTTCTTAAAGTTGCCGTTCGAGGAGAAGATAAGTCGGCAGTTGCAAGATTCGGGAAAGAAATTGCCCCGCTTATTCTAACCGGACCGCCAAGTGTAACGGGATTTGCCGGCGGAAGACCACGTCCGAGTGAAGTTGTTGCTTACTGGCCGGCGTTAATTCCCAAAACACTTGTTGAACCTGAAGTTAAACTTATGGAGATTTAAGAAATGAAAAAAATCAGACTCATAGATATTGCACACGGCAGAAGCGGAGACAAAGGGGATGCCGCAAACGTAGGCGTTCTCGCTTATGATGATAAAGGATATGAAATCATTAAAAAAGAACTAACGGTTGAACGCGTGAAAAAACATTTTGAAGGAATTTGTTTGGGAGATGTTGAACGTTACGAACTCCCGAATCTTCGCGCCCTTAATTTTATTCTGCACAATACTCTCGGCGGCGGCGGAACGGTTTCCCTAAAACATGACGCTCAGGGAAAAACCTTAGCGGCTGCAATGCTTAGAATGGAGTTGGAAGTTGAAGAGGATTAAATAATATTGAAAAGGATTTTTTATGTTTGAAGAACAGATGAAAGCGGCAAAAAAGTTGAGTGAAAAAGTAGATAATCTACGAGGTTATCTTTGACATTGATAATAAAATCTTAAAGATAAAAGAACTCAGAAAAATAACTGAAACCCCGGAGTTTTGGTCAGACCAGCGAAAAGCACAAGCAGTTCATAAACAAATTAAAAGTCGGGAAGTTTGGGTTGACGAGTGGACCGAATTGCGTAAGAAAGCTGACGGCGTGCTTGAATTTATTGAACTTGCTCAAATGGAAAACGACGAAGCCTATGAAGCCGATGTAAATAACGAGCTTAAAGAATTGGAAGATCTTATTGCCGATGCCGAGTTAAAGAGTATGCTTAGCGAGGATGACGACGATAAGAACTGCATCCTTACAATTCACGCCGGAGCCGGAGGGACCGAAGCACAGGATTGGGCTGAAATGCTGATGCGTATGTATCTTCGTTGGGGCGAGCAAAACAATTACAAGATGACTATGATTGATTACCTCGAAGGCGACGGAGCGGGAATTAAAAGTGTTTCAATCGAGGTGGAAGGAGATCACGCTTACGGTTATCTCAAAGCTGAAAACGGTGTACATAGGCTGGTTCGTATTTCGCCTTTCGATTCCAATAAACGCAGGCACACTTCTTTTGCTTCGGTCTTTGTTATCCCCGAAGTTGACGACACAATTGAGATTGATATTAATCCGGCTGATTTGAGAATTGATACTTTCCGTTCCGGAGGAAAGGGCGGGCAGAATGTAAACAAAGTGGAAACCGCCGTGAGAATTACTCATATTCCGACCGGAACAGTAGCAGCGTGTCAGAACGAACGTTCACAACTGCAAAACAAAACCAATGCAATGAAAATGCTGAAAGCGAAACTCTACCAATTGGAAAAAGAGAAAGCTGAAGCCGAGCATGACGAAGTGGAAAAAAACAAGATGAAAATCGAGTGGGGAAGTCAAATTCGTTCCTACGTTTTTCATCCTTACAATATGGTGAAAGATCATCGTACAAATTATGAAACATCGGATACGTCCGGCGTAATGGACGGAAATATTAATCCGTTTATTAAAGAATATCTCTTAAAGTTTTCTTCCGTTTAAAATTGCCGGTTATTTTTTACGGGAACTTGATTGAAAAAGTTTTGTATTAAATAATAGTCAATGGGAGTTTTTATTTGACAAAAGAG
>CAYLYR010000194.1:0-4667 GCA_964387835.1 uncultured Melioribacter sp. | reverse complement strand
CGAGTGCAAATCATTGAGGAAACCGTTATTTGTTATCGGTATCACTAAATTAACCCGTCCGAAAAAATAGTACCGAGTAACTTAACTTTTTTCATTATTTTAAATGTTTAAATTTATTAGTTGAGAGTAGAGAGAAAAATGTCCCGAAACGATATTAAATACAGAAAGATTTATAATCGCCAAAAAGATATTATTGAAAGACGAATCGAAAAAGTTTTTCTGAAGCTGAAACCTGACTCATTGTACAAACCTGCTGCATATATTGCAAATAGCGGCGGCAAGCGTCTCCGTTCATTTCTTGTTCAAATTTCGGCGGCTGCCGTTGGCGGTAAGTTTAAGGATGTTTATAATTCTTCGGTAGCAATAGAATTGTTTCACAACTTTACACTTGTTCATGACGATATAATGGATAATGCGGATAAACGGCGCGGAAAGCCTACTTTACACGTAATCTACGATTTAAGCACCGCAGTCCTTGCGGGCGACGGATTAATAGCGGTCGCTTACGATTATCTTCTTAAGGATTGCGAAGGTGCGAATATCGGTGTGGTTAAGGATTTTACACGCGCCATGATTGAAGTCTGTGAAGGACAAAGTTTGGATAAAGATTTGGAATCGGCTGAAAAATTTACTCTTGACGATTATCTGAAAATGATAAACAAGAAAACTGCTGCATTGCTCAGAGCAAGTTGTGAAATCGGCGCTAAGCTTGGAGGGGGAAGTAAAGAAGAAATCAAAGCGCTTTCAAAATATGCGGATAATCTCGGGATGGCATTTCAGCTGCAGGATGATTTGCTTGATATTCTCGGAGATGAAAATAAGTTCGGGAAACAAACCGGCGGTGACTTGGTAGAAGGGAAGAAAACGTTCCTATTGATTACAGCTCTTGAAAAGGCAAAAGGAGAAAATAAAAAAGCTCTTAAGAGAATGATAAAAAATAAAGGAATAGAACGGAACGAAGTTAAAAAATACTCTCGGATATTTGAGGAGTTGAATGTTTTTGATGATGCCCGACGTGAGATTAAAATGTATTCACGTAAAGCCGTTAACTCTTTGAAATCCATAAAAGACTCTGAAGAGAAAGAACTTTTATTGTGGCTGGTTTCGGAGTTGTTGAGGCGAAGCTATTAGAGAACTTTCCCGCATATTAATTTGTAGAATTCAGAGCATTATTAATTTTTTATGAATACTTAAATATCAGTAACAATTTATTGGAAATATGATTAAAAAGGAAGTAAAGATAATAAATGACGCGGGACTTCATACAAGACCTGCTGCAACAATCGTAAAATTAGCGTCTAAATTCAAATCCGATTTTTTTATTCATCGCGACGGAATGAAAATTAACGGAAAAAGTATAATCGGAGTAATGACTCTCGCTGCGGAAAAAGGTTCAACACTAACCCTTACTTTTAATGGCGAGGATGAAGAAGAAGCGTCGAGAACAATAATCGATTATTTTAACAGAGGATTCGATGAGCTTTGATAGAAAGGAAAATATCATTTTAGAAGGAGTTGCCGCCGCTCCCGGAATAAAAATGGGGGAAGCGTATTACTTTGATAAAAAGGTTTTTCGCGCGGTAAAACTTGAGATTGAAGATACTGAAGCCGCATTAAAACAATTTCACGAAGCCCTTGAAAAATCGAAGCGTGAATTACAAAAAATTTTAGATTTGGCTGTAGATAAGCTCGGCAAAGACAGAGTTTTGATCTTTGAAGCGCAGATTATGATTCTCGATGATCCGGTAATGATTGAAACAATCGAGAGGAGAATCGAAGAAGAGAAGATGGCGCCCGCGTATATTGTTGATGATGAAATATCAAAGTATCAGGATATGATGAATCAATCCGATGATCCGTACATGCGCGAACGCGCCAATGATGTTGAAGATATTAAGAACAGAATCATAAGAAACTTACGCCGTGAGAAGTGGAAATCGAAGGTCCCGGAAAACAAAATTATTGTTGCCGAATCCCTAACGCCGTCGGATACCGTCCTTTTTGCAAAACGCCATGCCCAAGCATTTGTAACCGATTTCGGGGGATTGACTTCACACACTGCAATTTTAGCAAGATCGCTTAATATTCCCGCCGTTGTTGGTCTTCACGATGCAACGATTGAAATTGTCAGCGGTGATTTTTTAATCGTCGATGGTTTTTACGGAGTCGTATATGTAAATCCTGATGAGAAGATAATTGAAAAATATCGCCGTAAAATAGAAAAGTTACATCGAGTAGAGGAAGAGCTTAAGCAAATTACTAAGGAAAAAATCACTACAACAGACGGCATTTCCATAAGTGTTTTGGGGAATCTTGATGTTGAAGATGAACTTGAATATATGATTACGAACAATGCGGAAGGTATCGGTTTAGTAAGAACGGAGCAGCTTTTTTCGGAGCATGAATTTTTACCTTCCGAAGAAGTTCAGTTTGAATATTATCTGAATATAGCCGAAAAAATGTATCCGAAAGATGTTGTAATAAGAGTCTTTGATGTTGGCGGCGATAAGGTTTTGCCGATTGATGTGAAAGAATCCAATCCTTTCCTCGGTTGGCGCGGAATACGATTTTTACTCGATAACAAACCGCAGTTTGAAGACCAGCTGAAAGCAATTCTGAGAGCTTCAATCAGAGGAAACATAAAAATAATGCTGCCGATGGTAACGGCAATGGATGAAGTCCTCGATACGATTTCTTTATTGGAAAAATGCAAAAAGGATTTAAGAAACGCCGAAACTCCATTTGATGAAAATATTCAATTGGGAATTATGGTGGAAGTACCTGCTGCCGCAGTTCTTATTCCGAAATTAGCAAAACACATTAAATTTATCAGTCTCGGCACAAATGATTTGATTCAATATTTGCTTGCCGTTGACAGAACGAACGAGATTGTATCCGAACTCTATCAAGAGTTTCATCCTTCCGTTGTGCAGACGATAAAACATATTGTCGATAATGCCGAGAAATCGGGATTAGACGTTACAATCTGCGGTGAGCTGGCTGCAGATACTTTGGCAACTCCTTTATTGGTAGGGCTTGGGCTAAAGGCTCTTAGTGTTTCGGCTGTTTCGATTCCTTATATAAAGAGAATTGTAAAGAATTTATCGTTAAAGGAGGCTTCAAACCTTGCCGAGAAAGCTCTTATGGCTGATACGCATAATGAGGTTGCAGTGTTGCTAAAAGAATTTGAAAAGGAACATGGTCTCGATTTTGAATCAATAATTTTTGAGGAAGATTAATGAATATTACAAAATTAGTAAAAACGTTTGATGTTGAAAATCAGTTTGATGTGATAAGAAATTCATATTTGCAGATTAAAACCTCTTGGGGCGCTGAGATTGATTTATCAACAATTAATACCGAAAAAATCTCCAACATTGTTGTTTCCGGTCTCGGCGGTTCGGCAATCGGAGGAGACTTAATTGCCGATTTTACCAACGGTGAAATTAAACTCCCGTATTTTGTTAATAGAAATTACGGTTTGCCTGCATTCGCAGATGCAAATACACTTGTCATAGCCTCTTCCTATTCGGGAAATACCGAGGAGACATTATCCGCCGTTGAAGAAGCCGTAAGAAGGGGAGCGCAGGTTATTGCCGTTACAACCGGCGGAAAGTTAAAATCTTTTGCCGAGAAAAACAATATTCCGTTCTTTTTGATGAAAAGCGGTTTTCAACCGAGGTTTGCCCTCTACTCAAGTTTCTTCGCATTATTAAAGGTTTTTCAAGAACTGGAATTAATTCCCAATCAATCCGATGTTGTTAATGAAGTCATTGAACTTGTCAAAAACCATGGGGCTGAATATTCGGAAGAAGGAAATCGAGCTTTTGTAACTGCCGAAAGGCTGCTGGGATTCATTCCTGTTGTTTACGGCGTTTCAGGCTCAACTGCAACATTAGCGGTTAGATTAAAAGGGGAGTTTAACGAAAACTCCAAGCTTCATGCTTTTTATAATTTTTTGCCTGAGATGAATCATAACGAAATAATCGGTTGGGAAACATTTAATCATGATAAATTTCATGCAAAAGTAATATTCTTCGAGGATAAGGATTATCATCCTCAAATTATGAAAAGAATTGAAATTTCTAAGAATCTAATTTCAAAATCCGGAGCTGAAATTATGGTTTTCAAAAGTGAGCTGAAAAGATTTAAGGTTAGATTGTTTGATTTGGTTTATTTCGGTGATTGGGTTTCTTACTACTTAGCGTTGTTAAGAAAAAAAGATCCGACTGAAATAGATAATATTATTTTTCTCAAGGAAAATTTATAAATAAAACTTGTATTATTTTTCAGAAAATTCTATATTTCAAATCGTTTTTGAAATGATTTTGTTCTTCAAAGATTGATTTAACGCGGGAGTAGCTCAGTGGTAGAGCACAACCTTGCCAAGGTTGGGGTCGCGGGTTCGACCCCCGTCTCCCGCTCTAAAATCCACTTCGGTGGATTTTTCTTTAAATAATGTTTTTTACTTCTTTACGGCGGCGTGGCCAAGTGGTCTAAGGCGTGGGTCTGCAAAACCCTTATTCGTCGGTTCGAATCCGACCGCCGCCTCATTCTTTAAATTCCAAATTACAAATTCTAAATTCCAAATTCATCATTGCGAAACTTCCTATGAAATCGGAATGCGAGGCAATCTCCGAAAACACCGTCATTGCGAGCGAACGTAG
>CAYLYR010000193.1:0-4740 GCA_964387835.1 uncultured Melioribacter sp. | reverse complement strand
TGCTTCGCTCTCTCCGTTCGCTCGCAATGACGGTGTTTTTGTAGATTGCTTCGCATTCCGATTTCATCGGAATCCTCGGAATGACAGTCCTTTTATTTTTCCCCCTTCGTCATTGCTCTCCGCATCACAATATTATTGGGTGTAAATTATTCTTGACAATAATTCTACTTTCTGTATTTTAGAACTTTTGAATAAAAAGTTCTAAAAGGAAAACAAAGATGACTTCGTTCAATTCAAAAAGAGAACAAATTAAAGCTGCCGGAATAAAATCATTCGCTATGTTCGGTTATCATAAAACAACATTGGATGATATTGCCAGCATGCTGAATATGAAAAAAAATTCTCTCTACTATTATTTTGAAAGCAAAGACGCTCTTTTTAAGGAAATAATCGAAGATACAATCTCCGAACATTACGTAAAGTCCAAAGAGATTCTAAATTCTGAAGGTACGGCAACTGAAAAGTTTTTTAATATAATCGACTGCTTAAATACTTTTATTGCTGAAAAAACGACAACATACACGGTAAAAATTTCATCATACCTCGAAATATCAAAAGTAATCAAGCAGTCTTTTCCCGAAAGTAACGTTAAAGAGATTGAATTAATATCCACAATTTTGAAAGAAGGAATTGACTCCGGGGAGTTTATTGATTTCGACTACAAAACTATGGCAAAAGATATTGCAGATATTATTCCTGCAATTTTCAATTACCATTACATCAATGCTGAAAGTGAATTTGTTAAAGAGGTTGATTTTAACCCGATTATTTCCCAAATCAAAAGGATAATTACCGACATTTTAAATGGAATAAAAACAAACAAATAGGAAAACATTATGACAAAAAACAGTATGTTCCTAATAGTGCAGTTCGTTATCATGTTTATTTTTCTTAAGCCGGCTATCGCTCAAACAGGCGTTCAAACTTACACATTAGACCAAGCGATTGAGACGGCTCTTAAAAATAATCATGACGTAACAATTGCAAAACTCGAAGTACAGAAAGCACAGCAAGCTGTAAAAGAGGCGTTCGGTTACGCACTACCTTCAGTTGACTTCAGCGCCAATTTATCCCACTTTATCAGTAAGCCGAAAATGCCTTTCCCCGATTTTCAGGCAATGCTGAATAACGCTACTTACGGAATATTATTTAATGAAGGCGTAATCCCTTACAATCCGTCTAAGTTTTTACCGATGGGAACAAAGTTGCAGTCCTTTGCGCTAAGTAATAATTTTCAAACACAAATTCAGGCGACACAAATTATTTTTAACTCGGCTGTTTTCAGAGGTATCGGGGCTTCGCAGATTTACTTAAATCTATCCGAAGAAAAACTAAAGTCAACAGTTGCAAAAACTACTCTCGATATAAAAAAAGCGTTTTATGGAATCCTTCTATCGGAACGGCTTCTTGCGATAACACAAGAAAAATATAAAAATGCAAATGAGCATCTCGGAATCATCAAATCGATGTACAAGCAGGGGCTTGTTTCCGAGTTCGATAAAATGAATGCCGAAGTTCAGATCTCAAATATAAAGCCTGTTATTAGACAATTACAAAATGTAGTTGCCAATGCTAAAAACGGCTTAAAGATTTTATTAAAAGTTCCGCAGAATTCCGAAATTGAAGTTTCAGGAAAATTGCAGATTGAGAAACAAGCGCTCCCTTCCGAGGAAGATGTAATCTCAACGGCTCTTGAAAATAATCTTACTTTAAAAACATTAAAGATAAAACGTCAATTGGATGATGAGTTTGCAGCAATCGATAAAGGCGGTTATTGGCCCACAGTTGCCGCATTCGGGAATTACTCCTATTCGGGAAACAGCAACGACTGGGATTTTTCAACATACACTTCGTCAATGGTTGGAGTTTCTTTATCAATTAATCTTTTCCAAGGAACCCGTACATATCACAAAGTGCAGCAAGACAAGATTACGGGAATGCAGACGGATGAACAAATCAGCATGCTGAAATCCGCAACTGTAATGAGCGTTAAAGCAAAGCTGAATGATTTGCACCGCATTCAGGATGAAATTGAAGCAATGAGCAACAACGTTAAACTTGCACAAAGAGCATATAAAATTGCAGAGGATAAATACAAGGAAGGAACTGCTACGGAATTAGAAGTAAAAGATGCCGTTGTTTCACTAAGCGATGCAAAAACAAACTTTGTAAAGGCAGTCCACGATTACCTTGTAGCCGAAGCGGAATTAAAAAATTTAACGGGAAATGTTAATCCCGTCTATTACAAATCAGTAAAAGAAGATTTGAATAATTAAAATTTTAAATAAAATTATAGGTGAGAAATGTTAACCGGAAAAATTAAATTATTAGCAATAGCGCTTTTGGGATTTACGCTACAGTTTGCAGTATCAAGCTGCAGCGGAAACGAGAAAGTAAAATCAAAAAGTATGGAACAAATTCAGAAGGATGAAGGAGTTCCGGTTGTTATTAAAAAAGTTTCTCCTACTCGATTTGAGACCAAGCTAAAATTTATCGGTAAATTTAAAGGTTATCGTGAAACTATTGTCGGCGCTATGATTGGCGGCAGAATAGATAAAATTCTCGTTAAACCCGGAGATAAAGTAAAGGAGAATCAGATAGTTATGGAGTTCCCTACGGATGAACCCGGCTCGCAATATATACAGGCAAAAGCCGCTTTTGAAAACTCTCGAAAAACATACAACAGAATGAAAGCCTTGTTTGAAAAGGGTGAAATTTCTCAGGCGCAGTTTGACGGTATCGAAACAAAATATCTTGTCGATAAACAAAATTTTTCAATCGTTAAAGATATGCTGAAACTAAACGCGCCTTACGACGGCACAATTACAAACTTGATGGTTCATGAAGGGGACAACGTTAAAGGAAAAGCTCCCCTCTTTTCAATTGCGCAACTCGATAAAATGAGAATCCGTATTTGGATCACTGCGAATGAGAAATCCCAAATAAAAAGGGGGATGAAAGTTTTTGCAACCGTTAACGGCAAAACTTTTGAAGGAAAAGTATCCGAATTGTCTGTCGGAATGGACCCGATGAAACAAGCCTTTTATGCCGACCTTCTTTTTGATAATAGAGACGGAAAAATAGAGCTTGGGGAAATTGCGGATGTAGAGATTATTACTTACGAAAATGATTCGGCAATAGTTGTTCCCCGCAACCTTCTTTTTTCCGATGCAAAAGGTAAGTACGTTTTCACAGCGTCCGGAAATAAAGCAGTTAGAAAATACGTAACTATTAACAAATCCAACGGAACCGGATATGAGATTTCCAAAGGGCTTAAAGCAGGAGATAACCTTATTGTAGTTGGAGTTGCAAAGATTGATAACGGAACTAAAATTAAACCGGTGAAATAAAGGAGGAAATATGTTTCTTGCAAAATTATCGGTTGATCGTCCGGTTCTTACAACCATCATACTTGCGGTTTTTATTCTCTTCGGAGGGTTGGCGTATAAAACTCTGAATTTGAATCACATGCCGGAAGTTGAGGTTCCGTATGTTACGGTAACTACAGTTTATCCCGGCGCCGGACCGAAAGAAGTGGAAACTTTAATTACAAAAAATATTGAAGATGCCGTTTCCACAATAAGCGGAATTAAAAAAATCGAATCGTACAATATGGATGGTTTCGGAATTACTATTTTGGAGTTCGATTTATCCAAAGAAGTAAATGTTGCCAACCAGGAAGTAAAAGATAAAGTTGATCAGATTGCAAATATCCTTCCTTCGGATGCGAGAAAACCGATAGTACAAAAAATCGACTTAAAAGCCATGCCGATTATGGATTTAATTCTGAGCGGCAACAACGTTGATTCGAGAGCTTTGTATGAGCTTGCCGACACAAAGTTGAAGGATAGATTATCACAAATTAAAGGTGTTGGCGATGTTAAGGTTTCCGGAGGTCAGGAAAGAGAAATAAAAGTGCAGTTCAACAATCGCACTGTTTACGAAGATATGATTTCATTTCCGCAATTGCTTGGAATTATCGGAAGCCAAAATATTGACTTACCGAGCGGAACGTTTGAAATCGGGCAGCAAGAATATTCTGTTCGTACAAAAGGGAAATTCCAAAGCATAGATGAAATAAAAGATGTTCAAATTCCTACTCCGTTCGGGAATAAACGACTTGGACAGATTGCCGATGTTATTGACGGCGGGAAAAAGATTACTCGAAGAGTAATTTATTTTGATGGCGAAACGGGAGTTTCCGATTCCAACGCTGTCCGTTTATCATTGGTTAAAAGCTCCGACGGTAATGAGGTGATTGTCGCCAACGCTGTTAAGAAAATGCTTCCCGAGATAAGGAAATCATTACCCGAAGGAATTAGTTTAAAAGTTGTAAGCGATAATTCCGTTTACACTAAAAGTTCGGTTAATGATACCGTAACCAATATTATTCTCGGAATTATTCTAACGTCGATAATCCTTTTTGTTTTCCTTTTTAACATTCGTTCAACAATTATTGTTGCGTTATCAATGCCCGCATCCATCATATCGACTTTTTTACTTTTTCAATGGGCTGATATGAGTTTAAATATTATGTCGCTTATGGGAATTTCGGTCTCCGTCGGCGTGCTGGTTTCCAACTCGGTAGTTGTTATCGAAAACATTTTCCGTCATAAGAAGATGGGGAACTCACGAAAGGAAGCCGCCTTCAAAGGAACAAGTGAAATTGCCGTGGCGGTAATCGCCGCTACATTAACGAATGTAGTTGTATTTCTTCCTTTGGCTACAATGTCTTCTATG
>CAYLYR010000192.1:0-4751 GCA_964387835.1 uncultured Melioribacter sp. | reverse complement strand
TTTATTATTTGAAACAGATAATCCGTAAATTTAATAATATTATGATGAGTGGGAGACATCACAATATGAAATCTTTTGTGTCTCTTACATCCTCACCCTCAAGAAGAAAAAAAAACGGGGAAGCCATAATTTGAACTTCCCCGCGTGAATGAAAATTTATGCGGTTTTTCTATCCGCTTTTATGTAAATCGGTTCGGCGTTTTCCTCGACTACCTTCTGCGTAATCAGACATTTTTCCACACCGTCAATGGACGGAAGTTCATACATAATGTCCATTAATGTCCCTTCGACAATCGAACGCAAAGCGCGCGCGCCGGTTTTCCTTTCCAACGCTTTTTCTACAATGGATTCGAGAGCGAGAGGATCAAACTCCAACTCAACTCCTTCCATTCTGAAAAGCTTTTGGAACTGCTTGACAATCGCATTTTTCGGCTTGGTTAAAATCGTAATCATCGCCTCTTTGCTTAAGGAATGAAGCGGAGAAATTACAGGCAACCTCCCGACAAGCTCCGGAATCAGTCCGAACTTTATTAAATCGTCCGGTTCTGTCATAGCGATTAAGTCATCTTTTTCCAGCTCGTTGGCTGTTTCAACTTCTGCGCCGAATCCCATCGAATTTTTATTTATACGCGCGGCAATAATTCTTTCGATTCCCTCAAATGCGCCGCCGACAATAAAAAGAATATTTTTTGTGTTAACATTTATTAAACTTTGTTCGGGATGTTTTCTTCCTCCTTTCGGCGGAACTCCCGCAACAGTCCCTTCTAAAATTTTAAGCAGAGCTTGCTGAACGCCTTCTCCGGATACATCGCGCGTAATCGAAGTGCTCTCGCTTTTCCGCGCAATTTTATCAAGCTCGTCAATATAAATTATTCCCCGTTGAGCGCGCTCAAGGTTGTAATCCGAAGCTTGCAGTAAACGCACAAGTACGGATTCAACGTCATCGCCGACGTAGCCGGCTTCGGTTAATGTTGTAGCGTCGGCAATAGCGAAAGGTACATCGAGAATTTTGGCAAGAGTCTGCGCTATCAATGTTTTTCCCACGCCGGTAGGACCGATAAGCATAATATTGCTTTTTTCAATCTCAACATCGTCCAATTCAAAATAGCTCTCTTTAGCGCTAATTCTTTTATAATGATTATAAACCGCCACAGAGAGAGCTTTTTTCGCTCCTTCCTGTCCGATGATGTGTTCATCCAGCTGAGCTTTAATTTCTTCGGGGGTTAAGATTCCTTTTGCGGTCTTGGGCGAGTTGTAAGCCGCAATGTTGTTTTTTAATATATCAACGCTTGTTTTAATACAAATATCACAAATATATACATCGGGACCGGCAACCATGCTTGTAACTTCGCTTGCATCTCTGCCGCAAAACGAGCATTTTATGCCTGTATCTTTACTTTTGCCTTTCCCTTTACCTTTTTTTACTTCGTCCATTTATCTCTTCTTTAATTAATTTAATATTTTCTCTTATTACGGAAAGATATAAGGAATTAGTATATTTTTCAAGAAAATTATTATACACTTTCAGCGATTCCTTCAACTTTCCCTCCTTTTGTAATAATCTTCCGAGTAGAAACATCGGCTTATCCGGAAGAATTTCAGGCTTTGCATCCTCAACTAATTTTTTTAAGATCGTTTCGGCTATTTGATATTTTCCCGTTGCTATAGATATTTCCGCCGCTTTTAATGCGGCAAGATTATTTAATATTAACACATTTTTATTTTCGGCAATTTCATTAAAAACTTTAACTGCGCTATCCGGCAAATTTTGCTCGATAAAAAGCTCTCCCGCTGCAAATTTTCTAAGATTTAAGGAATCGCTTTTAAATATCGAGATGAAACTTTTCAGTTTGATTGCATCGTTCGTAAAATCACCTTTCAGATAATTAGAGGCAAGAGCTAAAAATTTTAATGCAGCGGTAAAAGCGCCTTCGTAATACTTAACTTTCCCGAGTAAATAATTCGCTTTGTTTTTCTTTTCCTGTTTAACAGAGGAGCTTCTCATTACATCGGAAAAATATTTTTCAGCGCTTTTCAGCTTTCCTTCCCGCAAAGCTATTTTTCCGAGAGCTAACTGCGATTCCGCTTTGTAGCTTGAATTTTGCGAACTTACAATAATCTCCTTTAGGAGCAAAATAGCTTTGGAATATTCCGCCGGATATTGCGCACAAACCTTTGCTGCAAGCATTTTTGAGTTTAGAACGAGCGTACTGTTCCGGGAAGTCGAGTAAACTTGCTCCAGCAGTTTCAGCGCCTCAGCGGTTTCTCGAGAAATATTTCCGCTTGGAAACTGAGGCAAATCATCCGAAAATTCCGGCTTCTTACCCTTGCGTAATTTGCCTAATATCGACTTTGCCAATCCTAATTCCCCCTTTTCCCGATAAGGCGAATTTTGAAATTTTTCAATAAAATAATTAAACGCTTTCTCCGCAATTGCAAAATCTCCCGATTGCAGACTCCGATTAGCAAAATCTAAAATTGCACGCCCCTTATTTTTTTTGCTTGAGTCAAGTTTTTTTATCAGCTCGAAAGCCTTCTCCTTTTTCCCGGTTATTGTGTAAATGTTTACCAATAGCTTTGTTATTACAGAATTACCATTATTTTTATCTGCGCAATTTTCAAAAGTTTCGGTAATTTCTTTTGCCGCATTCGGCGAGCTTAACAATTTATCAACCGACCTTTCCACAACGGAAAACATGTTCGGTTTTTTGATAAGCAACTCGCAATATTCTTCTGCTGCGGATTTGTAATCCATAGTCATCGAGTAAATGTTTGCAATATCAAAAGAAGATGCCGCCGGATCGCGCGCTATTTTTTTCGCTTTTTTCAGATAACTCAACGCTTGTTCAAAAGCCCTGTTCTGAAGAGCATAATTGGCAATTATTCTGTAATTTATTTCATTATTTTTATTTAGATTTACCGCTTTGTCCCAAACGGCGGAAGCGCTGTCCCGCTTATTTTGCATATAGTAAACAGTGCCGAGAATTCCGTAAGCGTTAACATCATAGGGATTATTCTTTAATTTTGATTTACAAATTTTTTCAACTTCATCATATTTTTTCAACGATAAAGCGGAGCGCACCAGCGAATTGAAGTAAGTGTAATTTGTTCTGTTCTTGTTGTAAAGCTCAAAATAAATATCGTGCGCTTTTTCAATTTCCCCTTCGGTTTCAAAACTCCGCGCCAATTGGAATAATCGTTCGGGATTATCCTTAACAATCTGAGAAAACAGAGGCAAAGCCGCCGAAAAGAAAATCAATATAAGAAAGGCTTTTTTATTCATATTTTGTTCTTTTTCTCCCCATAAAATTTCCGCCGTTTTTAATATCATTTCAATAATTTTGTATATTAAATTTTCCTTTTGGTAATGTTGTTGGCTGATTTTATTTAATTTATCAACTTCCCGTTTTTTCGGATTAAATTTGGGAATAATTATTTTTCATTCTTATAATAAACCTCTTTGCAACGGGAAACAGACGCCATTTACGACGACATGTAAATTATTTTCTTCCCGACCTTGTTCTTTTTAATAAAACTTTTCCGAGAAGATGTTCCCGTAATTAAGAATCAGATTCGGGTCCAAACGCTTTTTAATATTCGCCATTTCTCTGATTTTTTCTTCAGGATATAGAAGCTCGAAATATTCTCTTTTGAATTTCCCGATTCCATGTTCCGCCGAAACCGTTCCGCCCGCCTCTACCGCGTTGCGGCATATTTCCTTGTAAATAATTTTTGCACGCGCAAACTCATCTTTATTTTTCGGAAGCATATTTAAATGCATGTGCGAATCTCCGAAATGCCCGTAATTTACAAACGATAATCCGGACGCCTCAACCAAATGTTTGGAAGAAAAATAAAACTCCGAAAATTTATCATGCGGAACGGCGGTGTCGGTACCTACTTTTCTTAAATTGTTGTGCGATAAACTTTCGCTTATTTTCCAAGAAACCGCATGGCGAAAATCTTGAAACTCCCTTCGCGCTTTTACATCGGTTGCAATCCACGAATTTTCCAAATCGCCGTTGAATTTCTCTATCAGCGCTATCCAATTATCCGTAATAGATTCTTCGGTCTCAGATGCGGTTTCCTGCTCGAACCAGACGGCGGCTGCATGTTTTGACTTAATGTTCGGATAATCACCGCGTAGAAAATCCAAAGCATTGGAATCGAAAAACTCCAAGCTGAGCGCATCAATCGTATTAACGGAGTTTTCTCTTCTTGTCAGATAGCTGATGTTTCTCGCTTCCGCAATGAAATTAAGCGCGTCGGTATCATCCGAGAAGAATATAACCGCCGAAAGAAAGTTTTCGGGAAGAGGTAGAAGTTTTAATTCGGCTTCGGTAATTACTCCCAGCGTTCCTTCCGCTCCGATAAATAAATCGATTGCATCCATTCCCTTTTTAATAAAATAGCCGGCAGCATGTTTAACTTTCGGCATCTCTATTTCCGGCAGCCGAACCTCTATTTTCCGCAAAGATTCCGTAAATAATTCAAGATGGAAATTATCCGCAAAAACCTCTCCGCGCCGGATTGAAAGTTTATCTCCGTCGGGAAGAACAACATTTAATCGCTCAACAAAATTTCTTGTAGAGCCGTACTTAAACGATTTCGCTCCCGAAGCGTTAGTGGCAATCGTTCCCCCGATAAAACAATTTTGCTCCGTCGGGTCGGGCGGGTAATAAAAGCCGAGCTTTTCCGTTTCGGACTTAAAATCGGCGAGTAAAACTCCGGGCTGCACAACGGCGCGCATA
>CAYLYR010000191.1:0-4753 GCA_964387835.1 uncultured Melioribacter sp. | reverse complement strand
GAAAATATAAATTTATATATTTGCAGAAAAGGAATTATATGGACATAAAAGAATTAAAAGCTGATATTGAAAATAATAGACTTCCGAAATTAGGAAGCAAAATAAAAAAAGGCATTCGGATATTGAACATACTATTTGAAAATCCTATAATTACCGCAAACAGATTAGTTGAAAAATTGGAAATAGCACACTCAACTGTCAACAGACTGTTATCTGATTTCGAAAAATTAAATATAATTGAGGAATACACAGGATTTAAGAGAAATAGGAAATTTATATTTAAAGAATATTTTGAAATTTTTAACAAGGAAAATAATTAGTAAAAACTACTCGCAGCAAAGGTTATTCCGCATTTGCTTTTTTGTGCAGTTTTAAATGTCATAGTGAAATAACGCAAACGACGGCATAGCCAAAACTATCAAATAAATTCCGATAGAGCGGGATTTCGGTTCCTTCCCTTCTTGCGGCGTATTTATAGGCAAATACAATATTTAACTTTCTCGCCTTACAAAATTCAAATACCTTTTGTTTTTCAAGTAGGTATGAATATTCGTTGTTTCCTCGAAAAAAAATCTTAAAAATTCATATATTTAAAGTTTATTAGAAAAAAATATCGGGAAAAGATGAACGCTGAGAAAAACAAAATACCTAAGAATTTCGAGCCGAATAAAATTGAAGATAAATGGTATAAATATTGGGAAGATAATAAAATTTTCCATTCCGAACCGGACGACCGCGAACCATATACAATTGTTATTCCTCCGCCCAATGTAACGGGTATGCTGCACCTCGGACATATTTTAAACAACACACTGCAGGATGTTTACATTCGCTACAAAAGAATGAAAGGCTTTAACGCATGTTGGGTGCCGGGAGTTGATCATGCCTCGATTGCCACGGAATCGAAAGTGATAAACCATCTGAAAACATTGGGCATGAATAAATACGAGATAGGAAGAGAAAAGTTTTTAGAGTATTGCTGGGAGTGGACGGAAAAGTACGGCGGAATAATTTTCAAGCAATTAAGGAAACTCGGCGTTAGTCTCGATTGGGAAAGAAAACGCTTTACGATGGATGAACATTACTACAAAAAAGTAGTTGAAGCTTTTGTAAAGCTTTACAAGGAAGGGCTAATTTACAAAGGTTACAGAATGGTAAACTGGGATCCGGCTTCCAAATCCGCAATATCGGATGAAGAAGTTCTTTTCCGCGAAGTAAAAGGGAAACTCTGGTACATTAAATATCCCGTTGTCGGAAGCGGCAAGCACCTTGTTATCGCCACAACACGTCCGGAAACGATGTTCGGAGATACGGCGGTTGCGGTTAATCCGAATGACGAAAGATATAAAGATGTTATCGGAAAAGAGGTTGAGCTTCCGATTGTCGGGAGAAAAATTCCGATTATTGCAGATGAATATGTGGATATGGAATTCGGAACCGGCGCGCTGAAAATTACTCCCGCGCACGATATTAACGATTACGAAATCGGGAAAAGACACAATCTCGAAACAATAAATATTTTCAATCCCGATGCCTCGACAAACGAAAATGTGCCTGAAAAATTCAGAAATTTAGATAGAGATGTTGCGCAGAAAAAAGTTGTAGAGGAGCTGCTTGAAATCGGAGCGCTGATTAAAGAGGAGGATTACACTCACAATGTCGGTTATTCCGATAGAGGCGGAGTTCCGATTGAGCCGTATCTTTCCGAGCAGTGGTTTATGAAAATGGATGAACTTGCTCAGCCGGCGTTGAAGGTTGTGCGGGAAGGATTGATTAACTTTCATCCTCAGCATTGGGTAAAAACTTATGAACATTGGATGACAAATATTAAGGACTGGTGTATTTCGCGTCAGCTTTGGTGGGGACACCGGATTCCGGTTTGGTATCATAAAGAGACGGGAGAAATTTATTGCGAAACCGAGCCGCCGAAGGATATTGAAAATTGGAGACAGGAAGATGACGTTCTCGATACTTGGGCTTCGAGTTGGCTTTGGGCGCAGGATGTTTTCACAACACCTGAAGAACTTGCTTATTATTATCCCACTGATTTGCTCGTAACCGGACCGGATATTATCTTCTTCTGGGTTGCGCGAATGATTATGGCGGGAATGCATTTCCGTACGGAACGGAAAACCGATGCGGAGAAAATTCCGTTTAAGGATGTTTATTTCACAAGCATTATTCGCGACGGTAAAGGGCGGAAGATGAGTAAGTCTCTCGGAAATTCCCCCGACCCGATTGACGTAATAAATGATTACGGCGCGGATGCTCTCCGATTTACAATTACTTACATCGCCCCGCTCGGACAAGATGTGCTTTTCAGTACAGACAAATGCGAGTTGGGAAGAAATTTTGCAAATAAAATTTGGAACGCCGGACGATTCCTTTTGATGAATGCGGAAAATATTGCCATAGATAAATCTCTTGCTGAAAAACATATTGATTTTACCGATGAGTGGATATTAACTCGATTTGAAAAAGCAATAAAAAAATTGGAAGATGCGCTCGACGGTTTCGACATAACAGGCGCGACAAAAACAATTTACTCCTTTGTTTGGAATGACTTCTGCGATTGGTATGTGGAGCTTGCCAAGAAGAGATTATATTCGGATGACGATGAAGTAAAGTCTGCCGTTCTAACGAGAGCGCTTATGCTTTTCGGAGATATATTGAAAATGATTCATCCTTTTATGCCTTTTATCTCGGAAGAATTGTGGCAGCTTATTGAACCGCGCAAGGAAGGGGAAAGTATTTCCGTAAGCGAGTTTCCGGTTTATGATGAGTCGCTAATCAATAACGAATCGGAAGAGAGCGTGAGATTTTTGCAGGAACTTATTGTCGCAGTTAGAAATATTAGAGGGGAGTTGAATATCCCGCCGGCAAAAAAAATCAACTTGGTTCTTAAAACGGAAAAAGTAACTTCGCTTCAAGTAGAATATGTTAAGTCGCTTGTTCGGATTGAAAAGATTACAGTTGATAAAAACGCTCCCAAGCCTGAGTTCTCAGCCTCCGCCGTGATTAAGGATTGTGAAATCTTTATCCCGTTAAAGGGGATTATTGATTTGGATGCCGAAAGGGGAAGAATAAGTAAGGAGTTATCCCGACTTGAAGGCGCCTTAAAAGGCGTTGAGAAAAAACTAACTAACGAAAAGTTTGTTAATAACGCACCGAAAGAAGTTGTCGAAAAAGAAAAAATAAAACAGAAAGATTGGTCGGAAAAAATTGAGAAGCTTAAAAATTTTCTATCCGACTTGGATTAAGAGGTTAAAAGAGCGGAATTTCTTCCGCTCTTTTTTTTGAAAAAATCAATATTCCGAAATTTTTCTTTTATTTATCTTTAGAACCCGAAAATCAAAAAAGGAAAATATGATTAGTAAAAAGCCGGAATTACTTGCGCCCGCCGGAGATTGGAGAATGCTGACTACCGCTGTTAAAGCCGGAGCCGATGCCGTATATTTCGGAATAGATAAATTGAATATGCGGGCTGCCGCAAAAAATTTCACATTAGAAGAACTTCCCGATATTGTTAAGTTTTGCCACAAAAATAACGTTGATGCGCATTTGACGCTAAACACAATTGTGTTTGATGATGAACTGAATGAGCTTGATGTTATTTTACCCGAAGCAAAAAAAGCCGGCGTTGATATGGTGATTTGCTGGGATATGTCGGTTATTGAAAAAGCGATTGAGTACGATTTGCCTTACTGTGTAAGCACACAAGCTTCGGTCTCGAATTCGGGAGCGGTAAAAATGTATCAACGGCTCGGCGCTAAAAGGATTGTGCTTGCTCGTGAAGTTACACTCGAAAAAATACGCGAAATTAAATCCTCAACCGATATTGAGATAGAGGCTTTTGTTCACGGCGCAATGTGCGTAGCGGTTAGCGGCAGATGTTTTTTGAGTCATGAAGTTTTTGATAAAAGCGCAAACCGCGGTGAATGTCTGCAGCCTTGCCGATACGAATATGAAATTACTGCGAAACAGGGAGGAAAAACTTTTGTGCTCGGCGAGGATTACGTGATGTCTCCCGAAGATTTGTGTACAATAGAATTTATTGACTTACTAATTGAGGCGGGAATAGATTCGTTTAAAATAGAAGGAAGAAAACGCGCTCCGGAGTATATTGCCAAGGTGGTTTCTACATATCGGAAAGCGATTGATTTCTATTTTGAAGATAAGCTTACTGATGCCGTAAAAGCCGAGATGTGGAACGAATTAAGAAAAGTTTACAATCGAGGTTTTTCTCCCGGATTTTATTTCGGAAAACCCTCGGGCGAACATTTTACCAAATCACCCAATAGCAGAGCAACGACTAAAAAGCAATATTGCGGAAAAGTGCTGAATTATTTCGGGAAGAGTAAAATTGCTCATGTTTTGCTGGAAGCCGGAAATTTGAAAGTGGGCGAAAGTATTTACATAATTGGTAATTCCACAGGCGTTGTTGAACTGACAATTGATAAAATGATGAAAGATGAAGTTTTTATCGATAGCGCCGACAAGAAGGATGAAGTAACATTTTATTGTGAAGAAAAGCTGCGCCCGCGCGACCAAGTTTATAAAATAATAGAACTTAATTCCGATTAAATAAGAATAGGAGGCGGACTTCGGTTGTTTTCCTGCAAGAAGAGCGGGATTGTAAAACCGCCTGCTTTTATCGGAACTCCAAACTTCCGCTAACCAACGGATGAATCCGTTGGTTAATGAAAATCTCTTAAAATAAATTTTAAGATTATCAATTAAGCATTTCAACTAC
>CAYLYR010000190.1:0-4772 GCA_964387835.1 uncultured Melioribacter sp. | reverse complement strand
AAAATAAAAACATTCTGTCATTGCGAAGCCGACTTGTCGGCTGAAGCAATCTCCGTTGTATTCAGCAATTGTTTTTATTCCGGAGATTGCTTCGGGACTTCGTCCTCGCAATGACAAGTTAAATCGAATATTCACTCATTCCCCGAAAAAAGAGCGGGATTGTACACCCGAATACTTTTTCTTCTGACATATTTGGGATAGCGCTATTCTATTGTTACTTTCATTCCAATCTTTTTTTTATTTTTACAAATCGTATTTATCTGTGCACAACTTTCTTACACATTGGAGAAAAACTTTGCCAAAAAACTTACTCAATAAAATTGATTCCGGTTGGAAATGGATTCCGTCTCTCTATTTTATTGAGGGACTTCCTTACATTTTCGTTATGTCCGTTTCTGTGATTTTTCTAAAGAGAATGAATCTCGGCAACGGCGAAATAGCTCTCTACACAAGTTGGCTTTACCTACCGTGGATTATTAAACCTTTCTGGAGTCCGTTAGTTGATTTGCTCGGACGCAAAAGAATCTGGATATTGTCTATGCAATTTCTCATCGGAATTTTGTTTGCGGGAATCGCACTAACTCTACCCTTTCGGGATTGGATTAACTACACACTTCTCCTATTTTGGTTGGTCGCGTTTTCCTCAGCCACTCACGATATTGCAGCCGACGGATTTTACATGCTGGCGCAAACGCCTCATTCACAAGCTAAGTTTATTGGGATTCGCAGCACCTTTTACCGCATCGCAATGATTACCGGACAAGGAGTTTTTGTAATCTTAGCCGGAGAATTAGAGCAGCATTACGGCAATGTTAAACAAGCATGGGAAATTACTTTTGCCTTGACATCTGTAATCTTCATCATATTTGCAATCTATCACAAGTTTATTTTACCTAATGATGAAACATCTCAAGAAAATAATCAAAAAGAAAATTTTCTAAAATCCTTTGCCGAAGTATTTATCGATTTCTTCAAAAAAAAAGAGATTGGAACAATTATTCTATTTTTGCTTTTGTACAGATTATCGGAAGCGCAGCTTGTTAAACTTGCGGCTCCCTTTTTTCTTGACAAACCTTCAGCCGGCGGACTCGGACTGACAACGGCGCAAATCGGTTTGATTTATGGAACAATCGGCGTTCTCTTTCTTGTAGCGGGCGGAATTCTCGGCGGATTTGCAATTGCACGAAACGGACTAAAATTTTGGCTGCTCCCGATGATAATCTCAATCAATATTCCCAATGCGGTTTACTGGCTCTTTGCTCTTTTCCACCCGACTTCCCTTCTTGTTGTATCGATAGGAGTTGCTTTCGAGCAATTCGGATACGGCTTTGGCTTTGCAGCGTACCTTTTTTACGCAATGATGATTTCCGAGGGAAAGTATAAAACCGCACATTATGCAATTGCAACAGGCTTTATGGCTCTCGGAATGATGCTGCCCGGAATGTTCAGCGGCTATCTGCAGGAGAGCTTGGGTTATTCTAATTTTTTTCTTTGGGTGCTTTTATCATCAATCCCAATGTTTATTTTAATTAAATACGTTAGTGTTAATCCCGATTACGGAAAAAAATAAAGAGCTGAAAATGTACCGAAAAATAATACTTCCAATTCTTTTTTCAATACTTCTAACTACCGCCTTTATTGCTCAAGAGCGGACAAAGGATTTTTTTACCTTATCATATAAAGATTCTCTGAAACTCGATTTATTGTTAGACAAAATGACTCTGAAGGAAAAATGTGCGCAAGTTATTTTCCCCAACGGCTATGCTTACTTTGCCTCGGATAGTTCCGACGAAATAAAAAGATTAACTCAATTTGTAAAGGAAGAAAAAGTCGGCGGCATCCTTTTCCTGCAGGGCGATGTAGATTCTCTTCCCCGCGTGATTAATAAACTTCAGAAAATCAGCGAGATTCCCCTACTTATTTCTGCGGATTTTGAAAACGGAGTCGGAGCAAGAATGGAAAACGGCGTGGAGTTTCCGCCCCCAATGGCAATTGCCGCGACAAGAGATAGAAACTTATCGTATGAAGTAGGTTTAATCACCGGAATAGAAAGCCGCGCACTTGGAGTAAGACAAAACTACGCGCCTGTTCTCGATATAAATAACAACTACTTAAATCCGATAATTAATTACCGTTCTTTTTCAGACAAACCCGATTTAGTTTCTGAATTCGGGAAAGAATTTATTCTTGGACTTCAACAAAGCGGAGTAATTGCCACAGCCAAACATTTTCCGGGACACGGAGCTACGGAAACCGATTCGCATAACGAGCTTCCCGTAATCAAAAAAAGTGAAAGCGAGTTAATGAATTTTGAACTTCGCCCGTTTGCTTCCGCAATTAAATCAGGAGTTGCTTCCATAATGGTTGCTCACTTGAGTATTCCCGCACTCGACAAAAAACATCCCGCAACTCTTTCGCATAATGTTATCGACGGTTTACTTAAAAAGAGACTTAAATTTAAAGGTCTAATAGTTTCCGATGCAATGAATATGCATGCGATTACTTCAAACTATTCAGACGAGGAAGCAATCCAACTTGCGTTCAACGCCGGCAATGATGTAATTTTATTTCCACCCGATGTTAAAACTGCAGTTAACGCAATTTACGATGGAGTTTTATTCAATAAAATCAGTATGCCAAGGCTGCTCGCTTCGGTAAAAAAAATATTAGCCGTTAAAATCAAGCTCGGACTTTTTAATGCCGACACAGTTAATCTATCGGATTCAAAAAAAATTCTCTCTAAAAAAACTCACAAAAGACTTGCCCGAAAAGTTGCGGAAAAATCTATTACGCTCCTTAAAAATAAGGGTAATATATTGCCGCTTAATTTGAGTAAATATAAACAGATCTCCGTAATTGCCTTTCGTGAAACGGATAGAGAAGATTTGTTGAAAAAGGAACTTCCCTTTTTTAAATTTATTAAATCAAGGCTGCCCAACGCCGAGTATATAACCCTTAATAAATTAAGCGCGCGACAAGATTTCACACAAGCTGTTCAAATTGCTCGTAAATCGGATTTGGTGATTTTCCCTATTTTTATTGGTGTGCAATCTTTTTCGGGGGAAATTTCTCTTACCGAATCAATGAGAAAACTTGTAAATAAAGTCGCCCGCTCTAAAACACGCACGGTTGTTCTCGCGATGGGAAATCCTTACATTATTTCAGATTTACCAAACACCGATGTTTATTTAACTTCATACGGTTTGGCGGATGTATCCCAAGCGGCTATTGTTCAAGCGCTTTTCGGTGAAAACGATATTTCCGGAAAGCTTCCCGTTTCTATTCCGAAAACCGATTTTACTTTCGGCTGCGGAAAAACATTTGCGCGGGATAAACTCATTTTCCCTTTTATGAACCAAGATTCACTTTACGATTTTCATTCACTCGATTCGCTTATCTCTTCAGCCATTCGGGATTCCGTATTCCCCGGAGCGCAACTACTTGTTGGGAAAAACGGGCACGTAATTTATGATAAAACTTTCGGACGTTTTAGATACGATATCAATTCGGAAAGAGTCTCGAAAAACACACTTTACGATTTAGCCTCGTTAACAAAGGTTGTTGCCACTACAAGCGCGGCAATGCTTTTGTATGATAAAGGAAAATTAAGACTTAAAGATAAAGTTATAAAATTTCTGCCCGAGTTTAACAACCATGGTAAAGGCTCGATGACAATCGAGAATTTACTTTTACATAACTCGGGACTTCCGGCAGGGAGAAGATTTTATCTTAAAAGCCGAACGAAAAAAGAAGTGATAAACAGAATTATGAAGATGAAACTTCTTTCCAAGCCGGGGGAAAAATACAGATACAGCGACATCGGGATGGTTGTTTTGCAGCAAGTGATTGAAAAAATAACCGGTACATCATTGGATAAGTTTATAACCGAAAATCTTTTTTCAAAAATCGGGATGAACAGAACAATGTTTAATCCTCCCGATTCGCTTAAACAAGAATGTGCGCCGACCGAGGTTGACACATACTGGAGAATGAAAACAGTTCAGGGTGAAGTGCACGATGAAACGGCTTCGTTGTTAAACGGAGTTTCAGGGAATGCCGGTTTGTTTTCAACAGCGGAAGATTTGGCGAGGTTTGCTCAACTCCTTTTAGATAAAGGCAAATATGCCGGTGAACAAATTTTTAAGTCGGAGACAGTAGAACTTTTTACTCACAAACATTCTGAAAGCGGTAGAGCTTACGGCTGGGATACAAAATCACCGAAAGGATACACTTCGGCAGGTAAACTTTTCTCGCTCGATTCTTTTGGTCATACCGGATTTACCGGAACTTCAATTTGGATTGACAGGAAACGAAATCTTTTTGTTATTCTATTATCCAATCGTGTTTACCCGACAAGAAAAAATAGAAAGCACATAAAGTTCCGTCCTATTCTGCACAATTTGATTATCAAAACCATTACAGCAAATTTTTAGGAATTGAGAAAATAAATTAGAGCTTACAAATATCTTTTCATTTCGGGAAAGGCTAACTCGATTGATGAATGAACATTTCAACTACTTCGTAGTTGGCGGTTGTGCTGCAGCTTCAACAATCCCCGAATTTCATTCGAGGCTATTTACATTCGACTGCATTCGCAGTCGGGAAAATCAGAAGTCAGTAATTCTGTCATTCCGAGAATTCCGATGAAATCGGAAGACGAGGAATCTGTTCAATTCATATTGTCATTGCGAGGAATGGAGCGTAGCGGAATGACGAAGCAATCTCCAAAACACCGTCATTGCGAGCGAACGTAGGGAGCGTGGCAATCTCCG
>CAYLYR010000189.1:0-4827 GCA_964387835.1 uncultured Melioribacter sp. | reverse complement strand
TTTTAAGGACTTTGAACTTGCCGAAAAGGATAAACTTATTTCACAATTTCCACAGCATGCCGAAATCATTGGTAAGTTTACAAGATAAATAAAACTCGAACTATACTACAAATTCAATTTACGTTTAATATTTTCAAAAGCTTTTGCACGATGACTTATTTTGTTTTTTTCTTCGGGAGTAATTTCCGCAAGCGACTTTGAATATCCTTCCGGAACGAACAACGGGTCGTAACCGAATCCGTTTACGCCTCTGTACTCTCCGATTATTTCACCTTGTAATTCACCTTCGGCAACAACAACTTTTTCACTATCGATATAACTTACAACACAAACAAACCTTGCTTTGTGCGGTTCGGGAAAATCTTTCAAGTCGGCAAGGAGTTTTTCGTTATTCTTTTTGTAATTACCTTCTTCTCCCGAATAGCGGGCGGAATAGATACCCGGAGCGCCGTTGAGCTGTTCGACTTCCAATCCCGAATCATCGGCAATCACGGGAAGTTTATATTTTTCGAAAACCGTACGCGCTTTAATCAATGAATTTTCTTCAAATGTTTTCCCATCCTCAATTATAACGGGAGGATTTTCCAAATCATTAAGCGTAATTAACTCAATATCGGCATTCCCGAAAATTGCCTTAACCTCCTCAGCTTTATGCCGGTTACCTGTTGCAAAAATTATTTTCTTCAATTCGATTCCCAAATTATTGTTAAGATTAAAAATGATTATCAGCCTACTTCGCTCCGTGCGAAAGTGAACGAAAGTTCCTCTTTAAAAATTCTCCGGTCACACTCGCATGGTTGTCGGCAACATCTTCCGGCATTCCCGCCGCAATTATCTCACCGCCGAATTCCCCGCCGCCGGGACCGAGATCGATAATGTAATCGGCAGATTGAATTACATCAAGATTGTGCTCTATTATCAAAACCGTGTTACCCTTTTCTACAAGTCTGTTCAAGACTTCAAGCAAAATTCTTACATCCTCAAAATGAAGTCCGGTTGTCGGCTCATCCAAAACGTAAAGGGTTTTACCCGTACCGACTTTACTTAACTCCGTTGCTAATTTTACACGCTGTGCTTCCCCTCCGGAAAGCGTTACCGCTTGCTGCCCGAGTTTGATGTAGCCCAAGCCTACATCGTTCAATGCCTGCAGCTTACGTTTTATGCGCGGATGTTCGGCAAAAAACTCCAGCGCATTTGAAACCCGCATTTCCAAAATATCGGAGATTGATTTTCCCCGATAGAGAATCTGCAGCGTTTCGTTGTTGTATCTTTTCCCTTTGCATGTTTCACAAGTTACATAAACATTCGGCAAAAAATTCATTTCAATTTTCTTTAATCCGTCTCCCTGACAATCTTCGCATCTCCCGCCTTTAACGTTAAAACTAAATCTGCCCGGTTTATAGCCGCGTATTTTTGAATCGGGTAATTCGGTGTAGAACTCACGAATAAAAGTAAAAACTCCTGTGTATGTCGCGGGATTTGATCTCGGAGTTCTTCCAATCGGAGATTGGTCTATTTCAATTACTTTATCAATATTTCCCAATCCTTCGATTTTTTCATAAGGGAGCGGCACAACTTTGGAACGAAAGAATTTTCTCTTCAGAATTCTGACAAGTGTTTCATTTATCAAACTCGATTTTCCCGAACCGCTCACCCCGGTAACAACAACCATTTTCCCGAGAGGCAAGTGTAGATCAACATCTTTTAAGTTATTCCCGGAAGCTCCGATTAACGAAAGTGAATTTCCATTCCCTTCCCTTCTCTTTTCCGGAATGGGAATAGAGATTTGGTTCTTTAAATATTTAACCGTAAGGGATTTGTCGAATTTTTTCAGTTTCATTATTTCGTCGATTGTTCCCGCCACGCAAACCTTTCCGCCGTGTTCTCCGGCGCCGGGTCCCAAATCGACTACATAATCGGCTTCCTCAATAGTCTCGCGGTCGTGCTCAACAACAATAATCGAATTCCCCAAATCTCGTAAATGTTTAAGGGAATTAATCAATCGTAAATTATCGCTCTGATGCAGACCGATACTCGGCTCATCAAGAACATATAAAGCGCCGGCAAGCTGCGAACCTATCTGAGAAGCAAGCCGAATACGCTGCGATTCTCCGCCCGACAGTGTGCGTGATGAGCGATTGAGTGTTAAATATTGCAAACCAACATTTGACAGGAATCCTAATCTCTTTCTAATTTCTTTTAAGATCGGTTCGGCAATTTTTGCCGCTCGCCCATCGAATTCCAACTCCTCGAAAAAAACTTCGGCTTTATTTATAGGCATCTGCGTAATCTCGGAAATGTTTAAGCCTTTAATTTTAACCGAAAGGGATTCTTTTCTTAATCTTCCTCCGTTACAGACTTTACATACTTTCTTTGTCATAAATTGTTCCGCCCACTCACGCGTTTTCGGCGAAGTGGTTTTCTCAAAATAATTTTTTATGTAACCGAGAAGTCCGTCAAAAGTATTTTCATATTGAAGTTCATCTCCGGAACTGAAATGGTACTTAATCTTCAGTTTTTTATCTGTGCCGTTCAGAAGAACATCTTTTTGCGTTTCATCAAGTTCAGATAACGAGGTATCAAAATCAAAATCATATTCATCCGCTAAAGCGCGAAGCTGATTAAAAACCCACGTATCACGAGGTTTTCCCAAGGCTTCGATTGCCCCTTGATTAATTGACAAATTCCAATCGGGAATAATCAAGTCAGGTTCAATCTCCATGGTTTCCCCTAAGCCTCCGCAAAACTGACAAGCGCCGTAAGGTGAATTAAAAGAGAAAGAATTCGGCGCTAATTCCGGGAAGCTGATTCCGCAATAGTTACATGAAAGATGGCGGCTTAACAACTTATCATTTTCCCCGTTGGAAATTATCACTGTCCCGTTGCCGTAATTTAACGCTACTTCCAGCGAGGATGAAATTCTAAAAATAGATTTTGCGGTAACTTTAACTCTATCTATCACAATCTCGATGTTATGTACTTTATATCTTTCAAGCTTCATCCCTTTCGTAATTTCCCGAACTTCGCCGTCAACACGCACTCGTAAAAATCCGTCACGGAAAATTTCTTCGAACAATTCTCTGTAATGTCCTTTTCTTCCTTTAACAACCGGAGCGAGAATCATAATCTTTTGTTCGGAAAAATCGTTTGAAATAATATCAAGCATTTTATCAGGCGATTGCTTTTCAACCGGTCGGCCGCATTCATAACAATGGGGCGTGCCCACACGCGCAAACAGAAGACGCAGATAATCGTAAATTTCGGTAACGGTGCCGACAGTCGAACGCGGATTACCCGAAGTCGTTTTCTGCTCGATTGATATTGCGGGGCTAAGTCCTTCAATCAAATCAACGTCCGGTTTTTCAAGCATCCCGAGGAACTGCCTTGCATACGCCGAAAGGGATTCAATGTAGCGCCTTTGTCCTTCGGCATAAATCGTATCGAACGCAAGAGATGATTTTCCCGAGCCTGATAAGCCCGTAATAACGGTAAATGAATCGCGCGGAATTTCAACGTCTATGTTTTGCAAATTGTGCTCCCGCGCGCCTTTTATGATGATTTTATTTTCTTCCATAGTTCCATATTTCAAAAAAAGTTTAACCGGTAAGTTATTAAAAGAAAAGATAATTCACGAATTATTCTCGGATAATTTTAGAAGATTAATCTAATAGAGGAATTTTCTTTTTTAGATTTCTGATTTTCGCTTTCAAATCAAAACATTCGGTTTCTTCATCTTCAGCCTTTTTAAGGTAAGTTCGGCTTTCGGAAAATTCCTTTTCCATAAAATAAAATCGTGCAAAAAGATAATCTGCTTTGGCGTTCCAAAACTTATTTCCCGATTTCATCAAGACGCTTTTTTTAAGATTCCGCTCGGCTTCATTAATCTTCCCTATTCCCAACAATGCTTCAGCCGTCAGCGTAAGTTTCTTCTTTAGATTAAACTCATTTACCGTTTTTGAATTTTCCAATACGGATAAAGCTTTGCCGTACTTACCGATGTCGATATAGTTTTGCCCGTAAATTAAATTTTTATTAAAGTTCTTAAAATTTGTCTCGATTAATTCGATACTTTCATTTGCGGCAATTTTATCTTTGCAATTTTCATCATTCCCGTTTTGAGCAAGGAAAAATGATTCCTTCGCTTTAACCGTATCTTTCAAAAGAAGATATGCCAAACCCTCCTTGTAACTCGCATAACCGAGAAAATCATCCATACGAGCAAACTCGAAAAACTTGTCGTAATTTCCAATAGCCTCATTGAATTTATTCCGCATAAAGTAAATTTCGCCGTTTAAGAAAAAAGCGAATGCCCTTAACTGCCGGAATTCCTTTTTCTTGTAAGATGTAATCTCTGTTAATACAACAAGAGCTTCCTCCAACTTCTTCCCTTTAATTTCATTTATTGCAAGCTGATACTTAAAAAATATATTTTTCGGATATTTCTTAATCAAAGGGAGAAGATAGAGGTTCGAACTGTCGGGATCGTAATAATAGTCGCTGTAAATTTTCGATAGTTGGAACGCCGCCTCATCCCGTGTAAAACTCCCTTCCTTTAATGCCGACTTCAAATATTTAATCCCGAGAAGCGCATCGGCTTTAATCCCGAACAATCTTAATGCTGTTCTGACTGAGGAAGGAGCGTAGCTTAAACTGTAACTGAAAATCCCGAGTCCGGTATAACCATCGAAAAAATTATTATCGAGTTCATGGCATTTTTCAAAATACTCGGAAGCTTTTTTCATCTCCCAGAATGACTTGAATTTTTTCAAATCGAACAAATACATCATCGCTCTGAACATGTACCCTTCCCCGAGACGATAATCAAGG
>CAYLYR010000188.1:0-4851 GCA_964387835.1 uncultured Melioribacter sp. | reverse complement strand
TAATTCCCGCCCCATTTTTCCGTCATGAAATTTAAAATGATTAATCATCCAATCATGCAATAACACCAAAAATTGTACGCTCAGTTCTTTATTGTTATTCTCGAATTCGGAAATGAAATTTTTCAAAATTCTTAATAATCTGTCATGTTGTGATTTATGCGAAAAATAATTAAAAATTTTATATTCTTTCATCAAGCGTTCTTCATTCTCAAAATGAGCTTTAGTTTCATCGTATAAAACATTTAATAATTCAGCCATATGAGAACGTTCGTTGGTATCACGAAGTTCGTAAAGTTGATTGATAACCCCAACCGCTTTCAAATGTTCATTATCTACCGATTTTATACCGGTCAAAAATTCATCGCCCCAATCTAAAAAACTCATTTATACCTCTGCTTTACATTAAACTTTTTCTCTTTCGCAAAATCCATTCTACTGAAAAAGTAAAAATAATAAAAATTAAGAGATAATCGGAAGGAAATAAATCGACCTCTTCTATTTTTTTCTTTACTCTTACCTTTGATTCATCGTCAAGTGTATTCACTAATTTTTTTGCATTCTCGATATTATAAAACTTCCCGCCGGTTTCATTTGAAATTGTAAACAAATAATTTTTATTCATAGGATTATTAATTTTTTCCGCGTCAAATCTTTCCACGGAAAATTTTGCCTTCCCTGAAACAACCTCATCCCCGATTTTTGCTTTTACTTTTACATTGTATTTCCCTACCGGAATATTTGAGACCGAAGTTTCGTAAAGTCCTCTGTTTCTCCCTCTGAAAATAATTTTAGAACGGAATTCCCCGTTGGAAATTATTCCCGTAACTTCAGCATTTTCGGAGTGATTAAAAAGTTTATCAAAAACTTCAGCCGTAATAAAAACGGATTCATTTTTTTTATAAGCGCTCTTTGAAAGATAGACTTTTACGCGTCCCTCGTTTTTTCTGTTAGTCAGCCACTTCACGGAATTGACGAAAAATGAATCGAAAAAACCGATTTGGTTCAGGTCGGTTTTAAGTTTCCACTTCCAAATTCCATCGGCAAAAAGAGTGAATGATTTAACCGGCGAGGCAGCCGAAATTAGTAGCGGAAAATTAAGCCGCTTATTACCTTTTTTAATTTCCAAAAGTGTTGAGGCGGCAGATGAAATAGAGATATTTGTCTTGACATAATCAACCGGTGAAAGATTATTCCAAATATCTTCCGAGTATATTCCGGAAGATGAAAATATAGGATCCGCTTTCATAACAACAGCCGGCTGTGCCGGGAAGTATGACTTTGTAAAAGACTTAAAGCGGAAAGGTAATTCCTCGCGCAACTGACTTATTCTGCTTAAATCCGCTTCGGCAGTTACTTGCAAATAAAAGGGTTTCCCGTTTTTTATAGCTGCTGAAACAATACTCCATATTTTCTCTGAAGTCTCGTGAGTCGGGAAATTAATTAGAAACAAAACGTCCGAAGAATCAACGTTTTGTTTAATCGCGCCAAAACTTACCGATTGTTTATCGGAGTATTTCACAAAATCCTTAACTACAAGATTACTATCGGATAGCAAAGCTCTTTTGATAAATTCAAAATCAAAATCGGGGGAAGAAGTTAGTAGAAGAACATTCTTTTTCTTTTTTAAAACTCTAACGTAAAGCTGTTTAATATTATCCGAAAAATTCTTTTCCGATTCCGATTTGCCGACTGCAATTCTCAAACTATTTATCCCGATTCTAACCGGCTTGTAACTTAATCTTATCTTTACAAATCCGTCGGATGTAAAAAGAATTTTTTTCTTCTCCACAAACCGCCCGTTAAGATATAAAGAGACAAAACCGGTTTCGCTTTTAATTCCGGAAGATAACACGGCAACATCTACGAAGGTCTTTTCCCCTTTATAAACAGTGTGATTAGTAACTATATGCCCCAGCTCAACATTCGGAGGAAGAATGGAATCCCCAACTCCAACCGTAAAAATCGGAGTGGATATTTTCTCCGAGAAATTAGTCGGGACACTTCCTTCAGTGGGATTTCCATCTGAAATAATTATAATATTGGAAGCGCTATCTTCAACGTTTTCTATTTTATTGAATAATCGTTCATAATTTGTTGCCTTTCCGTTAAATCGAAGCGAGTCGGATGAAAAAAGATTTACCTCGTTAACCGATTTGTCGAACAACAAAATTTTTGAATCGAAATTTTTAGCGGATTGAAAATCATTGAGTAACGATAATATCCTCTCTCGTGTTTTGATACTATCGTTCCTAACCATTGAATTTGAGTTATCGACAAAAACAACATTCAACGGTTTTACTTGAAGCGTTTTTACGAGAAAGAGTTCCGGAGCAAACAAAAGGATGAAAATCGAAACAAGTGCAATAAAACGTAGTAAAATCAGTAATGTTTTTAATTTTGACGAAACGGGCGGAATCGTAAATCTGTAATAATAAATCGAGAAACCCAATAAAATCAGCGTACCGAGAATTATCCAGCCCGCGCCTGCAGAAAAAGAAAAGGAAAAATTCTCAGCTCCGAACATAAGTTACCTAAAATTGCCAGTTTTTATATTTCTCATAAGCGCTGAAATCGGTTAAATCAAAATGAACAGGAGTAACGGAAACATAACCATCCTTAACCGCATAGTAATCATATGTGTCATCCTCTCCTTCTTCCTCCTCCATCGTTCCCTGAAGCCAATAATACTTTCTTCCGTAAGGGTCAATCCTTTCTTCGTAAGAATCATCCCAGCGCGTCATGCTTTGGCGTGTAACTTTTATTCCTTTAATTTTCGATTCGGGAAGGTCAGGAACATTAATATTTAACAGCGTTCCCTTCGGAAGTCCTTCTTTAACAACAAGCTCGGCAAACTTTCGTGCAATTTTTCCGGCGTATGTAAAATCTCCGACATTATGAGAATCAACGGATACGGCAAAGGAAGGGATATTCATTATTGCAGCTTCGCGAGCCGCCGAAACAGTTCCAGAATAGATTAAGTTTATAGCGGCATTCGAGCCGTTATTTATTCCGCTTACTACCAAATCGGGATTATATTTTAATATATTTCTTATTCCCATTTTTACGCAATCGGCGGGAGTTCCTTCAACAGCGTAACCGAAAAAAATATCTCCTTTATAATATCTGTGTACTCTCAAAGGAATTTTCATTGTTATCGAATGCCCTACTGCGCTTTGTTCCGTAAGGGGAGCAACAACAGTTACTTCCGCAATTTTGCTTAATGCTTTTGTCAACGAAGCTATTCCGCGTGAGTGTATTCCGTCATCGTTAACGACCAATATTTTCAATATATCACCTTTATTTATTAAATTTCTCGAATATTATTTTAAATATACTTAAATTAGTAAATTAATTAAAACCAAGCGTTCGGATACCTGTGGAGAAAAAGAATAAATATATTGATTTACCCGGCAGAGGGAAATACAACATCAAGAATAAACTGAACAACTTAACCGGAAAGGAATGGATTAAGTTCACGAAATCGTGGTTTATTCACAGTCCGAAACGAAGGAAAGAAAATGAAATTCTTCATCCGGCTAAATATCCGGAGTCTCTCGTTGAGGAATTTATTACTTTTTTCTCAAAAGAAGGAGACTGGGTTTTCGACCCGTTCCTCGGTACGGGAAGCACTTTAATTGCCGCGGGAAACACGGGACGAAACGGTATCGGAATCGAGTTAATGAAAAAATATTTCGATACGGCAAAAAAAAGAATTACCGCAGGAAACTTCACATCGGAATTAATTCCCGTTCTCGGAAGTTCACTAAAACTTAAAACTCTTTTGGAAGAACATCTCGGTGAAAAAAAAATCGACTATGTAATCACTTCTCCGCCGTATTGGAATCAGTTGGAAAGAAACAATATCCGCCAAAAAAACAGAAAGGCAACCGGACTTGATACACGTTATTCCAAAAAGAAGGAAGACATTGGAAACATTAGGGAGTACGAGGACTTCATCGAAAAACAGGCTGAGATATTCGATGAGATTTTCGACATAACGAAATCCGGCGGATACTTAACAATAATTACAAACAATGTTTATTTCAAGAGTAAACTTTATCCCCTTGCTTTTGATACCGCTACAAGTTTAACTAAGCGGGGAGAAAAAAGCTGGGTGCTGAAAGATGAAAAAATCTGGCTGCAAAACGATAAGCCTCTTCTCCCGCTTGGGGTTAATAACGCTTGGGTCGGGAATCGCCATCATCAGTACTGCTTAATTTTCAGGAAGGAGAAATGAACGAACAGATTCATTCGGTAAGCGAAATAACAAACGAGATTAAGTTCACTCTCGAAAACGGTTTTCCGCAGATTGCCGTAATCGGGGAAATATCCAACTTCACCGCGCATTATTCGGGACATTGGTATTTTACGCTGAAAGATTCCAATGCGCAAATTAGCTGCACTATGTGGAAAAGCTACAACCGCGGAGTTTTTTTCAAGCCTCAGGACGGAATGAAAGTAATCGTAAAGGGAAGCATTAATGTTTATCCTCCGAGAGGAAGCTATCAGATAAACACAAAAGTAATGATGCCCGCCGGCGAAGGAGAATTACAAGCTGCATTCGAACGGCTCAAAAAAAGACTTGCCGAAGAAGGACTTTTCAGAGACGAGATTAAAAAGCAAATACCCCGTTTCCCTGAGAAAATCGGGATTATTACAGCGGACGGTGCTGCCGCCTTGAGAGATTTGATAAGCGTAGCAGGGAGGCGTTATCCCCTCGCGGAACTTATTCACGCACCGGCAAAAGTTCAGGGCGAAGGAGCAGCCGATGAAATTGTAAGGGCAATTGAGAGATTAAACAGATATGGGAAAGTTGACGTAATAATTGTTGCACGCGGCGGAGGTTCACTC
>CAYLYR010000187.1:0-4905 GCA_964387835.1 uncultured Melioribacter sp. | reverse complement strand
CATAAAACCGTTTCTTTTTCGCCGGATACTGCAGCCTCTCTGCTGGAGAGTGAAAAAAAATATTTTTCCGATTTGCTTTCCGCGGATGAAGAATTAACCGTAACGACTGCCGGTAAGTTATCTGACGAAGTTAACCAAGCCGCCGCTGAAATTCTGAAACCGTTAGAAATAAATTATCTCGAAAAATTAAGCTCGGCGAATTTATCCGCAGCGGAAAGCGCTCCGTTTGCCCCAATTTTAGGTTTATTCTTGAGAGTAAGTTAAATGCGAATTATTGCCGGTTTTTTACGTGGCAGAACAATCAAAGTTCCTAATTCAAAACAAGTCCGCCCTACTACAGATAAAAACCGCGAAGCAATTTTTAATTTTCTTAATAATATTTTTGATTTTTCAAATGCGCGAGTCTGCGATCTATACGCAGGTTCGGGAGCGCTTGGTTTTGAAGCGTTAAGCCGTGGAGCGGAGTTTGTTGATTTTGTGGAGCAGAATTTCAAAGTCTATAAGAATATTCAAGAAAATATTTTAACATTAAATGTCGGAGATTCCTGTAAAGTTTACAAAAACGATGCGGTTAAATTTTCTTCTCAAACAGAGAAAGAATTCGATTTAATCATTGCCGACCCTCCGTTTTTCCGCAACGATATTTATAAAGTTTTCCAAAATATATTCTCCCGAAATTTGCTTTCGGAGAACGGATTATTAGTTATTGAACGTTCAATTCAAACAAAAGAGAAAGATGCAGAAGCTTTCGGAGCCAATCCCGCAAGGCGGTTAGGCGATAGCTTAATCTATATTTTTAAGATGAAGGATGAAAAAAAATGAAAAGAGTTATTTATCCCGGAATGTTTGATCCGGTTACAAACGGACATATTGACGTAATCAAAAGAGCAATGGAATTATTTGACGAAGTAATTGTAACCGTTGCCCGAAATCCCGCAAAAACCGGAATGTTTTCGGTTGAGGAGCGGGTAAGAATGATAGAAGAAAGCATAAAAGATTTTCATAACGTAAAAGTCGATTCGTTTGACGGACTAACTGTCGAGCACGCCGAAAATCTCGGTGCGATTGGAATTATTAGAGGTCTGCGCGCCATTACCGATTTTGAATACGAATTCCAAATGGCATTAATGAACAGAAAATTATCCGCCGACATTAAAACTATTTTTGTAATGCCGCATGAAAAATATACTTATTTGAATTCAACTATTATCAGAAACTTAGCTATGTTCGGCGGCGATGTAAGTAAATTTGTTCCTTCTATAGTCGAGAATAAATTAAAAGAGAAATTTTCGGAGCAGTATGCAAAACATGAGAAAAAATAAAACGCCGATATTAGTTACATTACTATATTTTTCTCTTTCCCTTCTTTACGTCATTTTCAGATACGTTCTGTTAAAGAAAACGGCAATCGGAGGAAATGAGATTGTTTTTCTTAATAAGGCGTTTGCGCTTACCGCAGTTTTTCTTCTCTTCCAAATAGCTTACGATAAAGTTCATCAGATTAAAGCTAAAAATCTTGATAAACCGGAAAGAAAATATTTTTTTAAATTTTACGGAACCACCTCCACGGCAATTATGTTTATTCATGCTTTTTTCTCCGTAACTATCTTCGATGAAATTCATCTCCCTCAATATTTCACTAACGGATTCTTAAATGAAACCGGAGATATGACGCTTCTGTGGGGAATATCCGCTCTATCGATTTTTATGGCGATTGCTATTATCGGAGTTACCGCCAAAAACTACAATTCCAAAAGACGCAATGTTCCATTCCTAATTTCATTAGGGTATCTCTTTTTACTTTTCCACGTTTTCACACTCGGGGAAAGTTGTTGGTTTTCTGCAAAAACATTGATAGGATACGGCATTCCGGTTTCACTCATCTCTTTTATCCTGATATTAACCGGAGCTTATTTTAATATAAAGGTTACACGAGAAAAACGAAAATCGACTTTTGAGAAGAAGTAATTTTTAACAAAATCCAATAATGTTTTAATACCTCTGCTTTTCTTATATTTGTTGCTCACGAAAAATTTTTATAGGATAGACTATGCAAGAGACTAAAGTTTCCGCTTTAGATTTTAAGGTTTTAGATGAAATTCCGGAAGTAATGCCGATACTTCCTTTGAGAGATAATATTATTTTTCCTTACATGATTTTCCCCGTACTTGTCGGGCGGGAAAGTTCGGTTAAAGCCGCTAACAAAGCGATGGAAAATTTTCAATATATTTTTGTCTCGTCACAAAAAGATCCCTCGGTGGAAAATCCCGCAAAAGATGATTTTTACCGTGAAGGAACAATTGCAAAAATTGTGCAGATATTAAAGCTTCCGAACGGACTTCTAAAAATTCTTGTCGAAGGGAGCGTACAAGGAAAAATAAAATCGTTCACCGGAAAAAAGAGTTTTTTCGAGGGTAAAATTGAAGTGATTTCCTTTAGCGCCGTTGATGAAAAGAAAGCCGTTACCCTTGATAGAGCAATGACAGATTTGTTCAAAGAATATACCGAAATAAATAAAAATCTTCCGCCTGAAATTTTTGTCGCATTTGAAAACTTGAAAGAGTTAGACAGACGACTTTTTTACGTCGCTGCGAACATTCAGCAGCCGGTTAATATCAAACATGCAATCCTTGAAAAATTTGATTTGGAATCTCAGTTCATCGAAGTTATTAGAATACTGAAAATGGAGATCGAGATTTTAAAAATGGACCGCGAGATTGAAGAAAAGGTTCATGAAAATATTTCAAAATCACAGCGGCGTTATATAATACAGGAACAGATTCGTCTCCTTAAAGAAGAACTGGGAGAGGAATCTGATTTACCGAGTGAAATTGATGAGCTTGCGGAAAAAATAAAAAAAGCGAGAATGCCGAAAGATGTTGAGGATAAAGCTTTTGAAGAACTTAATAAATTAAAGCGCATTCCCCCGAGTTCGCCTGAAGCAACAGTTGTGCATAATTATCTCGATTGGATTTTGGATATTCCGTGGAAAAAGAAAACCAAAGACAATTTGGAAATAGAAAGTGTTGAAAAGATGCTGGACGAAGATCACTTTGGATTGGAAAAACCTAAAGAAAGAATTGTGGAACATATTGCCGTCCTAAACCTTGTAAAATCAATGCGCGGACAAATTCTCTGCTTGGTGGGACCTCCGGGAGTCGGTAAAACTTCGCTCGGTAAATCGATAGCCCGCGCTTTGAACAGAAAGTTTGTGCGAATCAGTCTTGGCGGAGTAAAGGATGAAGCTGAAATTAGGGGACACAGAAAAACCTACATCGGCTCAATGCCCGGTAAAATCATTCAATCTATGAAAAGAGCGGGAACTATTAACCCCGTAATTTTATTGGATGAAATAGATAAAATGAGCGCTGATTTCAGAGGCGATCCGACCTCGGCGATGCTTGAAGTTTTAGACCCTGAACAAAACAACACTTTCCAAGATCATTATCTTGAAGTGGATTACGATTTATCGCAGGTAATGTTCATAACAACTGCTAATGTGCGATACAATATTCCCGTTCCGCTTCAAGACAGAATGGAAATTATTGAGCTTCCCGGATACCTTGAATTTGAAAAAGTTGAGATTGCCAAAAGACATATAATTCCGCGCCAAATTAAAGCTCACGGATTAGATAAATTCGATGTTAATTTTGAAGAAGAGGCGCTTAAAAAAATAATTTCGGAATATACTCGCGAAGCCGGCGTAAGAAACCTCGAACGTGAAATTGCTTCCGTCCTTAGAAAAACAGCTAAAGAACTTGTAAGGAAAAAAATAAAAAGCAAAGCGAGGAAAAAACATAAAGTAAATATTAACGTAAGCGGGATAGAGAAATTTCTCGGCGCTCCGAAATATCGCCGCCATAAAATGGACAAAAAAGAAAAAATAGGCTCCGTTACCGGACTGGCTTGGACAAGCGTCGGCGGGGAAATATTAAACGTTGAAGCCACTATTATGAAAGGACGCGAAAAACTAACGCTGACCGGACAGCTCGGCGATGTTATGAAAGAATCCGCAATGGCTGCTCTTAGCTACTTACGTTCCAACGCAAAGGAACTTAAGATTCCCCAGTCAGTATTTAAAGATAAAGAAATTCACATTCATCTTCCTGAAGGAGCAATACCGAAAGACGGTCCCTCTGCCGGAATTACAATGACGATGGCAATGTATTCGGTTCTTACGCAAAAGCCGGTAAAAAGCAATGTTGCCATGACAGGTGAAATTACACTGCGCGGAGATGTATTGCCGATTGGCGGATTAAACGAAAAGCTGCTTGCCGCAAGGCGCTATGGAATTAAAACGGTTTTAATACCGAAAGAAAATGAACGAGACCTGAAAGAAATTAAAGCCCCTGTAAAAGAGGGCTTAAATATAATTCCTATTGAAGAGATTAAGGAAGCTTTTCAGTATGTTTTTGCAAAAAAGCGAACAGCAAAACAAAAACAGCGATGATATTCTCCACTAATAAATTTTTATTTTCAGCAATTAGAATTAATGAATGGTGATACGATAAAATTGAGCGATAAAAAGAAATATGAAGAAGTTTTATCACAAGCAAAGTACTTGCTCACGGACGAAAATCCGGCGATTACTAACTTTGCAAATTTTACCGCATTATTGAAAAGAAGTTTTTCTAAAATCAGCTGGGCAGGATTTTATTTCGCGAAGAATGAAAAACTTTTTCTCGGACCTTTTCAAGGAGAAATCGCTTGTGAAATTATTAATTTCGGCAGCGGAGTGTGCGGAACATCTGCAGAGAAAAAGGAAACGATTGTAGTTGAGAATGTACATGAGTTTGACGGACATATTGCATGCGATGCAAATTCAAATTCCGAAATTGTTGTGCCGGTAATTGTAAAAGGAGAAATTTTTGCCGTTCTCGATTTGGACAGTTACGAATATTCGGC
>CAYLYR010000186.1:0-4930 GCA_964387835.1 uncultured Melioribacter sp. | reverse complement strand
TTACGTTATTTGTTATTTTATATAAGTTGCTTTTAGGCAATATTGAAAAGGTAAAACCGTTCTTCCCATTTGGAATAAATGAAATTGTAATTTCGTTTCTATCTAATATTAAAGCCGACACGGGCGGAAGAGCAAGGTTACTCCGTTCACGCTTTATCCAGTCTTCTCTGTTGTAGCGGGAATCGAAGTATGAATCATCGCCGACAATATCCCCGTTGATTTTATGAATTCCGATTTTAACTAATTTTGTTACCATGCTATCCAATTGCTCGGATGTGAAGAAGGGATTCGCAAACCCTTTAATGATAAGGTCTCCGTTAATTATTCCATCTTTTATATTATTATCGGTAGTTAAAAGTTCGGTCGAAAATCTAAACTCTTTTCCGAGATTTAAGAGAGCTGCGGAGGTTGTAAAAAGTTTTACGGTAGATGCAGGCGTAATTGCTTTATGTGAATTTTTCTCATAAATTAATTCGCCCGAATCGGAATCGATTATTCTGATTCCAACCTCGGTTATTCCTTTCCCCTCCGATAAAATTTCAGAAATTTTACTTTGAAGCGTTTGACCAAAAGTAAACGTGAAAGTAATTAAGAGAACCGGAAATATCTTTGTAACGAATTTCATTATTGTATTATTCCGGAGGTTATCGGAAAAATATTCAATTTATCCCTTTCCGTTTATAAAGAATTTTCCCGCCGATAATAGTGTATAGCGTTTTGGTTGCGGGTAATTTCCAATCCGGTACGGTTAGAATATCCTGCGATAAAATTGTGAAGTCCGCCAATTTCCCTTTTGTAATTGAGCCGAGGAGCGAATCTTGAAAAGCTGCGAATGCGCCGTTTATTGTGTAGGATTTCAGAGCTTCCATGCGTGTCATTTTTTGCGCAGGGAAAAATGGTTTCCCCGATTTTGTCATTCTCGTTACCGAAGCGTAGTAGCATGCAATAGGATCAAGTTTTTCTACAGGGGAATCCGTTCCGTTTGCAATTATTGTTCCCAAGTCAATTAAATCTCTCCAAACATAAGCTCCCTCTTTTGCCCTTTCTTTTCCGAGGCGTTCAATTACAAAAGGCGCATCGGAAGTTGCATGAATTCCCTGCATTGCCGCAATAATTCCGAGTTGAGCAAATCGCGGTTTATCTTTTTCGGAAAGATGTTGTGCGTGTTCGATTCTCCATCTAAGAGTTTTCCCGTTAACTTCAGGATGTTTTTTGAATGTTTGTTCATAAATGTTTAGCGTTTCTCTGTTCGCTCTGTCGCCGATTGCGTGAGTGCAAAGTTGATAGCCGTTTTTAATCGCTAATTCCGCAACTTTCCTTATATCCGAAAGAGGCGTTACGTTTAACCCTTTCCAGCCGGGAGCATCGGAATAATCACTCAGCATCCAAGCTCCTCGCGAACCGAGCGCACCATCCATATATTGCTTTATTCCGCGAACGCTTAAATGGTTGTCGGCATAATTTATTAATCTGTATTTAGGAAGATTTTTCTTCATAGTCTGAATATCGTCAAGCGCCATTACATTTAATCTTATTTTAAGTTTTCCGCTATCCGCTAAACTTTTCAGAAAATCTATTGTTTTGAAATCTTCGCCTGCATCGTAAAACGAAGTTATTCCGTATTGCAAAGCATTATCAGTAACCGCTTCTACTTGTTTATTCAAAAGTTTATTTTTTTGTGCCGTCGGCATTTTATCAAGATACTTTTGATAAGCGTTTTGAATTAACTCCTCCGCGTTTTCTTCAAATACTCCGAGCAGCGTTCCCGAACTGTCTTTTACAATATTTCCTCCTTTCGGAGATTTTGTTTTCGGCGTTACACCTGCGTCTTTTATTGCTTTGTTGTTTGCTATTAAAGCGTGTCCGCTTGCGTGAATAAGCATTACGGGATTGTACGGCGTTGCTTTGCTTAACTGATCGTTGTATGGATAGCCCATAAAATTCGGCACCGGAGCATCCGTCCATTTCTCTTGATGCCAGCCGCGCCCGATAATCCATTCGCCGGGAAGCGCTTGTTCCGATGCAACCGCTACTTTTGCAATAATCTCATCCCAATTTGATGCGTCGCTTAAATCGAGATTAAGCAATGCTTTTCCCGTTCCGAAAAAATGAGCATGACTTTCAAAAAATCCGGGAATAACGGTAGCTTGTTTCAAATTTAGAACTTCTGTATTTTCATCGATGTATTTCTCGGCGCTTTCGTTATCGCCCACAAAAATTATTTTTCCATTCTTTACGGCAACAGCTTCAGCATGCGGAAGTTTTTCATCAACGGTTATTACGTTCCCGTTTTTCAAAACCAAGTCTGCGGTTTCGTTGCTGGAATTGCATCCGGCAAGAACCAACATGGAGATAAAAATCAATAAAATTATTTGCTTCATTTTTTCCTCGTTAAAAGTAAAATAAAATATTGTCTCCGAAATAAATCACAAAGTAAATGATAAGTTTCTTGATACTAAAAAACAAATTAACTCGTCATTCTAAATAATGCGGAAGCGGATTGCTAAGTAGAAAAAACTAAATTCCAAAAATTATTATTAAATTCTTTTTTCGAAATTCCTTGCTCAAAACGACAGGTTAATTCTATCTTTTCAATATCAGTAAAAATGTTATATGTTTCTCTGACGTAGAATCTCGTAGAGTACAATTCCCGTTGCCACCGAAACGTTAAGCGATTGGAGATTTCCTTTCATCGGAATCTTTACAAGAATATCGCAAAGGGACGCCGTAAGTTTTCTAATTCCTTTCTCTTCATTTCCCATAACGAGGGCAGCCGGCATTTTATAATCTGTTTTAGTGTAATCGTCTTTTCCTTCAAGAGATGTTCCGATTACCCAGAATCCGTTATCTTTCAGCTTTGTAATTGCATTTCTAAGATTATTAACGCGAGCTATTTTAACGTGAGATAAAGCGCCCGCAGATGTTTTTTCAACTGTTTCGTTGAGCGGAGCGCTGTTGTTCATAGTTACTATTATTCCGTCCACGCCGGCAGTTTCGGCTGTCCTGAGAATTGCGCCTAAGTTGTGAGTATCTTGAATTGTATCGAGAAGCAGCAGCAGAGGATATTTACTTCCTCGTGAAAAATCAATTAGTTCTTCAATTTCGTAAAACTTGTAATCGATTGTTATCGCAACAACGCCCTGAGTATTTCCGCTTTTTTCGTATCTCTTAAATTTTTGAGGAGGCATTTCCGTAAATTTAATGCCATGCTTTTTTGCAGCAATTCTGATTTTATCGATAGCTGCATTCCTTTGTCCGTACGAAACAATAACTTGAGCTATTTCTCTTCCGGAGTTAAGCGCTTCAAGAACGGGTTTTCGTCCGAGAATTAATTTCATTCCTCGTTTCTCAAAAATATTTTTTCCGCGATTTCTTCGAGCGAATCGAATGAATATTTTTCTTCCTGACCGCTTTTCATGTCTTTAAGAGTTACCATGCTGTCATTAATTTCATCGCCGCCGACAAACAATACGAATTGTGCATTGTTTTTATTGGCTTCTCTCATTTGCGCTTTAACGCTTCTGCCGAGATAATCCAACTCGGTTTCAATTCCCTGTCCTCTGAAAAATAATGCTAAATTGTAGGCGATTCTGTCATAAGCTTTATTAATCAAAACAACAAAAAGAGGAAGAGGAAAATGTTCAAATTTTAGAAGTCCTTCGTTTTTGCAGGCAAGAAGAATTCGTTCCATCCCGGCGGCAAAGCCAACGGCGGGAATATCGGCATTACCCAATTGTTTGGAAAGAAGATTATATCGTCCGCCGCCGCATAAAGCGCTTTGTGCGCCTACGCTTCCGCTTACAATTTCAAATGTTGTGTTTGTGTAGTAGTCCAATCCGCGGACTAATTTTTCGTCTATTTCGTAATCGATATGAGCATCATCCAAAATGCTTTTAACTTCTTCAAGATGGTCAATATCCTCGTTGGAAAGATAATCTAAAATCTTGGGAGCTTCATTCATTATGCGGATGTCGTTCTCAGCTTTGCTGTCAAAAATTCGTAAGATATTTGTTTCAAATCTGCGGCGGCTTTCCTCGCTCAAATCCTTTACTTTATCCGATAAATATTCGCGGAGAACGGCTTTATATTTTTCACGAGATTCCGGAACGCCGAGGGAATTAAGTTTAACGCTGAAATCGCTTAAACCGAGTGATTGCAGAATAACATAAGGAATTAAAATCATTTCGGCGTCAAGATAGGGATGATTGCTCCCGAGAGCTTCGCCTCCAAACTGATGGAACTGACGAAGTCGCCCTGCTTGCGGACGTTCTTGTCTGAACATCGGGGAGATATAGTAAAATTTGTTCAGTGGTTTTGATTTGTAAAGAGAGTGTTCCAAAACCGCCCTGACAACCGAAGCCGTTCCTTCCGGTTTTAAAGTTAAGCTGTTTCCGCTTCTATCTGTAAATGTGTACATCTCTTTTCCTACAATATCGGTGCTTTCGCCGATACCGCGTGCAAAAAGTGATGTTTCCTCAAAGACCGGAGTGCGGATTTCGCTATAGTTGAAATTCCTGAATATGTCGGATACGATTTCTTCCAAGAATTGCCATTTTTCTATTTCGGGATCAAAAATATCTTTTGTCCCTTTGATTGCTTTAATCATAAATCCTCATGAAAAGTATTTGTTTTCTTCGCTTGCAAGCAGACTTAAAATTTCCTCCTTTGAAGAGGCGTTAACAAGATTTTTACGAAATTCATCGTTGTTCATTAAACGTGAAATCCGGCTGAGCATTTTAATATGTTCGCTAACCATAGTTTCTTTACCGATTAACATAAAAATAATGTTTACCGGTTTGCCGTCATGGGAATTAAAATCAATAGGTTCGGTAAGCTTTGCAAAAACAGCAATAAATCCGTCTGCTCCTTTGGTTTTGGCGTGGGGAATTGCAAAGCCGTTTCCTACGCCTGTGGACATTATTTGTTCCCG
>CAYLYR010000185.1:0-4947 GCA_964387835.1 uncultured Melioribacter sp. | reverse complement strand
AGTGGAAAGAGTAACTGTCAAATCGGATAAAGCCGAAAGATAATTACTAAAATTGATTTTTAACCTAATGGTATCGCCGGGCTGAGCAACATTATCGTTTCCGTCGCTAAATGTAAAATTAGTAGCCCGCACCGATTTTTCCTGCGTCGCCGAAAGAGCAGCCGAAGCGTTTACCCGTCCGAAACCAATCAGATAATCCAATCCCGGATTTTGTAAAGCAACATTTTCCGCCGTAACTCTTACTTGTTCTCTAATCTGTTCGGAATTATAAGAAGGGAAATGAGCTTTTACCAGAGCCGCAATTCCCGAAACAATCGGCGCGGCAAGCGATGTTCCGCTCGCTGTTTCGTAATAATCCGGTGCGCCGCTAAGGGAGAGAATATTTTCACCCGGGGCAAGAACATCCAAATAATAACCTCTGTTCGAGCTGCTCCATATTTGATCCGTAGATTTTGTCGCTCCGACGGAAAGAACCTTATTGTAACGCGCCGGATAAAAAACATCACTACTTCCGTCGTTTCCCGCCGCTGCTATTACAACCGCTCCGTTACTTACCGCATAATTAACCGCTTCTTCTCCGAGATGTGAATATTGATAATTTCCCCAGCTGCAGTTAATTACGTCAGCGCCTTTATCCGCAGCAAAGACAATAGCTTCGTAACCTAACGACATGATAACGCAGCCGGGATCGGACGAATCGGTAACTTTTAACGGAAGAATTTTAGAACCGAAAGCAACCGAGGCTATTCCCTCGTTATTATTTGTCTCCGCCGCAATTATTCCGGCAACCTGCGTTCCGTGGTAAAAAGCGGCATCGTGTGAAACATCGTTATCATTTCCTCCGAAATCCCAGCCGTGTATGTCGTCAACAAAGCCGTCGCCGTCGTCGTCAATGCCGTTTTCAGTTTCGTCGGGATTTGTCCACACCGAATTAAGCAATTCAGGGTGATTAAGAGTAATTCCGTTATCGATAACCGCAACTAAAACCTCGGAAGCTCCTTCCTGCAATGCCCATGCGTTTTCCATACCGATATTGTTTAAATACCATTGCTCCGAATATCTTGGGTCGTTCGGGACAAATCCGGCAAGCTTTCCGTAATAGTCAGGCTCCGCCCAAACTACGGATTTTTCTTTTTCTAAAATTCCGCAAAGTTTTTCCGTGTCGAAATCACCGGAAAATTGAAGTGAAAAGATTTTATCTAAATTTTCTGCTTTTGTTTCCGGAAATAGCCTAATTGATTTTGTTATTCTTATTTTTTTAAAAATTTTATTTTTTACGGGGATAGTTTCGCCTACTTTAAGATCTCGATTAAATTTAACGATTATTCGGTTTGGAATAATATCTTGAGCGAAAATCATGGAATACTGAACGTGGAAAAAGAACGCAAAACTTAATAATAGAATAATTTTTTTCATAACAATTTCCCTTTTGTTGAATGCGTTTTCAAATGTAAAGAAAAAAGAGTAAAAAAGGAAAAATATTAATTCTTGATGTAAAGTTTCTCTTTTTCGGAAAGAGTGTAAATTTCTCGGAGTCTCGAAATCAGCGTTTCCGCCATCTCTTGAGTGTAGTACGAGAAATCGGTTTTTTGGTAGATAACCGCAAGGGACTGCATCGCTTTGGAAATTATTTCATGAATATTAGTTTCTTTAATTAGAACATCAAAAGGTAAAATAGAAACCAGGTCGAACGCCGCAATTTCGGCAAGATCGAAAAGCTCGTCAAAAGGAAGTCCGTCTAACGATAAGTCGGGACTGTAAATACCCGTTTTGATACGAAACTTAAATTCGTTTTCAATCCTTTCAACGAGAAGCTGAACGGCGGCGGTATTTGATATTCTAATTTCTATCATAATAATCTTAAAATTTTCTTATCAATATCATCGATAAAAAAGGTCAATTGTTTAGTTTTCAAATTAACCGTAATTACGGATAAATGTTCCAATATGCCGAAATAACTCCCGAATAAGAGCGGTAATTGGAAATATCTCTTGTGGAATTACCGACTCCGAAACTTCCCGTAATTGTTAATCCTTCAAACGGATGATATTCGGCTTTTCCGTAACCTTCAAAAATCATAAAACCGGAAGTAGGAGCGTATCCGACTTTCCCGCCAATTTTAATTATTAAATCTTCATCATTCTGCATCAGATAATCCGCATAAACGCTGTGCGTAACAAAATTTTGAGGGGAATAATAATAAGGACGATTAGCCGCAAGAGCAGTAGAATCCTTGTAAAGACTTTTATCGTACTTAAAGTTTGCATAATAATATTCATATCCCGCCTCAAGGTTGTCATACAGCTTTCCTATTCTAAACTGGAAATAATTCCCTTCATTCGCATCGGAGATTGCAATATAATCGAAATATCCGCTAAAGCGCAATCCGGACTTATGATGCCAATAACCTCCGATTTTGTAAAGAGTTGCAAAAATTCTCGGCGCTTCGGCGCTCCAAACACTATTAATTAAGCCCGGGGAATACAACATAAGTCCCGCATCGCGATTAAGATAATATCCTTCCACCATTAACGTATCTTTCTTTTCATATTTTACGCGGGCTTCCAAATCGGCGTAAGGATTCATATTTGCGGTTTTCATCGAACCGAAGGAAAGCGAAGCGGAGAAATAATCCCAATAATGTGCAAAGAGGGAAAATTTAAGCAAAGCAAAATCTCGGAATCCGTATTCGCTCGAAAGTGTAATCTTGTTAATTCCCAATCCGAGAGAAAGCCATGAAAGCGCCCCGAACTCCAAAGTTCCGCCGTAATTAATCATCCTGAATTTAATGTTATCGGCATAAAAAGCCACCGAAGGGGAAAAACCGATTGACGTTGGAAAACTTTCAATGAATCCGTAAAATCCGGTTGGCGGAATCCACTTGTAACGCATCTCAACCATTGCAAGCTGTGTTGAATCCAAATCCCAGTTTTTTAATGTGTCATAAACGGCGCGCGCAGAATCGTATTCGTGAAACTTGATGTATGTATCGCCAAGATAAAGACGCGGCTCAAATTCAGTGGAATCCTCATTTATCAATTCTTTAAAGGAGTTCAAAGCATCGAGAGAATCTCCCATAACGAAATAAAGCTTTGCCCGCTGCAGAGCGGCATCGTACATAAAACTGTGTCCAAGGACTTGATTATAAGCGTTTAATGCGTCTTCATAATCCTTTGCGCAAAAAAGCACATCGCCATATTCTTTTGTAATCAAGTCGTTCGGAGGCGCTTTCTCCAAATACTCTTGGTAGTAAGGAAGCGCTTCCGTACAGTTGGAATCAAGCACATATTGCCTTCCTTCGTCGAGAATTTTCTGTAGTTCCTCCTGCTCTTTTCTCTGCTTCAGCAAGTCAATTTGAGTTTCAAGCTCGCCTAAATCGGAATTATCAGGTTTAATTTTTTTTGCACGGTCGGCATAAATGCGGGCTTCGTCCGGATCCTGATGCAATAGTTGAAGCGAACCCATCGCAATTAGCGCGTCGAAATTATTCGGCTCTTTCGCCAGCACTTCATTAAGATATTGTTCGGCTCTATCAATGTCTTGATTAGTCCACACAAGAATTTGTGCGCGCATCAGTTTGTACTTTAGGTTGTCGGGATATTCTTCAAGCAGTCCATCCAGAATTTTTCCCGCCAAATCGAAGTTCTTATTCCATGCTGCAATTTTCGCATAAGTGAAACGCAATTGGTTATCCTTATCATTGGGATATTTTTCAAAGAAATTTTTCAGCAAATCGAGCGCGCTGTTGTAATCTTCCAAGTTTTGATAATACTGAACCAGCTTTTTAATTGCTTTTCTGTTATGGGGATTTCGTTTTAAAAGTTTTAAATTTTTCTTAATTGCACGATTGTAAACCTTTTCCCGAGTGGAAATAACATAGTTGTAGGTTTTTTCAAAATTCGGGTCCTCGGAAAACTTTTCTTCCATATTCAGAACTTGCTGATATGCTTCCTCGTATCTTTTGCGTTTCATCAATTCCTTTATTAAACGATAACGATATTTTTTATTGTCCGGATGTTTTTTTACAAGTCTATAATATTTATCAATTATAAATTCTTTCTCAAACGAACGAGGGTCGTAATCGGTTACGTAGGGAATTCTTCTCGCCTTATCCAATCCGTCAAGCGCTTCCTGAAAATAAGGCTTGAATCCCAGCGCAGTTTGAAAAGCGTGTTCGGCGGTTTTCCTCTCTCCGAGCCAAAGAGAAAAAGTTCCGTATCTACTCCACAATCTCCAATCCTTAGGATAACGTTCAACCCATTTTTTAAGAATTTTTTGCCCCTTTTTGATGTGCTTGGTTTTTGCCAAAATTTCAGTGTAACGAATTATTTCATCAGGCGAAGCATTATCGTCTCGTGCAAGATATTTATCGTACCATTCTTCGGCGAGCTTAAATTGCTCCATTTGCCGGTATGCTTTTCCGATTTCCAAATAATTTTTTGCAACCGACGGGTCAATTGCAATCTCACGTTTATAACCGTCTATTTTTTTTCTGAGAATTGCGTACCATATTTTTTTCAGTTTCTGCAGGTCGTTTCTGTAAGTTTTATTTTTAGGCGCAAGCCGAACAGCCCTTTTTAAGTCAAGCGCAGCATAAGGATATTGCAGCCGTTTCCAATAACATGTTCCTCTGAGATAATATCCTTCCGCTTCTTGCGGGTGCTGCGAAATATATTTATTTAATAAATCGATTGCCTCGCCGAATCTTTCTGCAGCCATGTGCGAAATAGCCAATTCCTTTAAACTGCCGCCTTTATTCTGCGCATTGGTAAATGCTGTAAAAAATATAATAATAAGGAAAACAAGAGAGACTTTTTTCATGATAATATTCATTTATTGATAATTAATAAATTTATTGAAAATCTTTTTAAAATGTTAGATAAAAAGGGTAAAATAATATTTTGAAACTCTACGTAAAATGAATAAGGTTAAACGGTTCAAAAAAAA
>CAYLYR010000184.1:0-4965 GCA_964387835.1 uncultured Melioribacter sp. | reverse complement strand
AGCGCATTTATGAATATGCTGATGCGGGAAGAAAATCATAAATATCGCGAACTGCTAAAAAACACTCTGGAATTCGAGCCTGAAATATTAAACCGGCATGTAAACTTTATGAGCAATCCGGACGAGGAAACTGCAATTAAGCAATTCGGGGCTGGAGATAAGTATTTCGGCGTTCTTACAATGATGATTACAATGCCGGGTCTGCCGATGTTTGCACATGGACAAATTGAAGGTTATCATGAGAAATACGGGATGGAATACAAACGAGCTTATTACAATGAAGAGCCAAATACCGAATTGATTGAAAGGCATCGGCGGGAAATTTTTCCACTTCTGCGTAAACGCCGACTTTTTAGCGAGGTGAAAAATTTTTGGGTTTTTCCCTTTATTGATAAGAACGGAAATATAAATCAAAATGTTTTTGCATATTCTAACCGACTTAACGATGAAAAAGCTCTTGTCTTTTACAATAACAAATACGATTCGGTCTCCGGGCAAATTAATTTTTCAGAAAAAAAACTTGTAGATAACCAACTTAAATTAAAAACTCTATCGGAAGCATTATCGATTAATCCGGCGGATGAAATTTTTATTTCCTTCAGGGAATTTATCTCCGGCAGGGAATTTCTTTTCAAAGCGGAAGATTTTAAGTCCGGGTTTGAAATTAACTTAAATGGATTTGAATACCGTGTCTTTACTGATTTTACTACTCTTCCCGTTACCGGCGAACTTACGGAGCTATATTCGAGAGTAGGTAAAATAGGCTTTTCCTCGCTCGAAGATGAGATTGTTCGGACTCAAATAAAGCCGATTCACGAAGCTACGTTAAGTCTGTTTGACGAAGAAATTTTCTCCGAGGTCATTAGTTTTCTTTCCACGGAAGGATTGGATAAGAGAGAAAACCTGGAACGAGATATTTCATTCTTAACCAATCGGTTCAATTACTTACTTCATCAAATTGCTGATTTCTTAGAGATTAAAACGGATTTACATATAATCGAAAATAGCTTTAGAGAGATACTTCTTGCTGTAATTGAATTGCGGCAGGATGTAATGAGTTCCAAACTTCAAATTGATAAAAGTCTTCGCGAAAACTTACTCCTTTTGTTTGAACACAATTACCGCGATAATTTTGCATATATCATTTTACTTTATATTCGCAGAGCTTTGGAGGCGTTGGCTAAAGCATCTCCTAAGCAAATTAACATTTACGATGAACTACTTTTCGATGATATTTGCATTACGATTTTATCCAAATTAGGAAAATCGAAAAACGAGCTGGATGAAATTCGGACTTTAATTAAAATATTAACCGAATTCCCCGAATCGGTTTTTGAAGAAATTTTCACTACAAGTTCTTCTTCTATCGGACAAAAAATAAAGTCGTTTGAGAAAACGCTTCTAAGCATGTTGGATGATGATGCCGTTAAAAGATTTATCCGCGTCAATGAATATGAAGGCGAGCAATTCTATCTTAAAGAAAATTTTGAAGAACTTATTCATTGGTATTTTACAATCGGATTAATAAAATATTATGTATTAACTTCAGGCAGAGAAATTCCTGAGACTCAGAAAGAATCGCATATTAAAATAATGAGTAAAATAATTAACTATATCAACCTTATTTCGGAAGATAGCGGCTACAGATTAAATACCCTAAAGGAAAAACTGAAAGTTTAATTTTAAAATTAAAAAGCGAAGGAGAAATTTATTCCCTTCGCTTCTTTTACTAAACAACTATTTCCGAATTTCGGCAATACGTTTTTCCACCGCATTAATTTCGCTTTCCAATTCACGGCGGTGTAATTCCAGCCGCTCTTTGTATCTTGTCAACTGCTCAACTTCATCAACGAGAGGAAGTTCGTCGGCAAAGCCATTCATACCGAAGCCAAATCCGCCGCCTCTTCTTCCGTATCCTCTGCCGAATCCATTTCCCATGCCAAGTCCGCGTCCTCTTCCGTACCCCATGCCGTAACCCCCTTTCCATTGATTATGTCCGTACATTTTGTACCTCCTTTTTTTATTGTTATTATTTATTTGCACAATATTGCAATATTGCTTTAAAAAAAATTAGACAGACTGTTTGAAATCAGTCTGTCCTCTCTTGATAAAGATTTTTCAATGTACCGTTTATCAGTTTCTCAATAGCTTCGTCTATATTTAACGTATCAGTCAAAACAACTTTTAATCCTGCATTTACAAAACTTTGGTAAGCGCCAGCGCCCATTCCTCCGGCAATCAGTAGATCGCAATCGGCAATTTCCTTAGCCATAGCGGCATGCTTCGAATCAGCCTCCTTTCCGAATCCGTGTCTTCCCTGCGGGTCGTTATGCGTATGTTCTTCGTGATGAGTATGATTACCGCCCTGCGCATAATGTCCTGTCCCGCGCGGACGAATTTCCTGCGAGAACTGCATTTCATTTTTAATAGTAATTATTTTATAAAATCTGGATCTCCCGAAATGTTGGGAAATGTTTTCCGCATCATTTGTTACAACAGCTACTTTCATGTTCTCTCCTTTTAATCAAAAAAAGATTGGAATCCTTTGAACCAATCCTTAGATATTTTTGTTGCAAGTTCAATTACATCAAGCGCGCGTTCGTCACCCAAAAAAAAATAGAGCGAAACGCCTTCCTTTCTTGCCGAAACCAGTCCGACATTACGCAGTAAAGTTAAATGACGTGAGACAACGGAAGGGTCAAGACCTAAAATTGAGATAATCTCACCGGAGCTTTTTTCGCCTTCCTTCAAAGCTTCGATTATCTTGATTCTTTGGTCGCTGGCAAGAGCCATAAAGAATCTGCTCCTCGGGTCATCCATCTGCCCCATCATTCTTCTTCTATTTCTATGTCTTCCGAATCCCGGCATATAAATCCTTTTTGTATTATTGCATATTTGTGCAATAAATATATATTAAAAATTTTTCATTGTCAAATTAAATATTAAAATTTTAATGCTTCTGATTTTCTCGATTGAAATTCAGTTACAACAATTACAATCTACGAAATAATATGTTTCGTCTTATTATGTTATTTTATTATCTTTAATTATAGATTTAATAGAATTAAGGTACAGAAATGATTTTACATATATTAACATTAGCCGGCGTTTTCTCAGTTGCCGTTTTATTGATGGGAGTTGCCGTATATTTCTCAAACTACAGAAAAGACGGTTCAAGCTGTTGCGGCGAAGGCCATTGCGATTCAGGTTTGCACACCGGAACGCATAATTGCGATACAAAGTCGGTTGCCGATTTAACTGAAGATGAACGAAGAAAATTGCCGAGATTCAAAATAATTGAAATAAAAGAATAATCGCCGCTCCGTCTGAGATTAAAATCTTTTTATTCATTTCCGGATAAAACCGGAAGAGTAACAAAAGAACGAATTTACTCTTTTCTTCTACTCCCCTTGTAATTACTTTTCCGGTTTTTATTGTAGTTCTTCTTCTGCGGCGGACGTTTGGTTTTTCCCTTAAACTCCTTTTTAGGGAGAGGAGGAATTTCTTGCAGCAAATCCTCGTCAGGATAAGAAAGCTCCAACTTGTGCTCCAAATATTTTTCAATTGCGGGAATTTGAAACGAATCATCTTCAGAGGCAAAACTTACCGACGTACCGATTTCACCCGCTCTTCCTGTTCTTCCTATTCTATGAACATAATCCTCAGGGTCTTCGGGAAGATTGTAATTGATTACATGACTTACTCCCTCAATATGAATTCCGCGTCCGGCGACATCTGTTGCGACCAGAATCTTAACTTTTCCGGACTTAAAATTTTCAAGCCGGTTCATCCTTCTTTTCTGGTCGATGTCCCATGTTAATAAAGTTGCTGAAAAACCGTAGCGTGAAAGTTTATCATAAATTTTTCTCGAGATATCTTTCCTATTACAAAAAATCATCACTTTGGTAAAATCCTTCCTCTTAAGCATGTTGTAGAGTAAAGGAAACTTTTCGTCACCGGAAACAATGTAGGTTAATTGCTTAATATCCTTTGCTTCTTTATGTTCGGAATCAATGGAAACAATTACAGGATCGACGGTCCAGCTTTCGGCAATGTATTTTATGTTGTCCGGAAATGTAGCGCTGAAAAACATAGTCTGTCTATTTTCCTTGCGGGGAGTTTTTCTTTCGATTTTTTTTATGTCCGGCATAAATCCCATATCGAGCATTCGATCCGCTTCATCAAGAACAAAAACCTGCACTTGATTGAGATGAACTAATTTTTTCTGCATGTAATCCATAAGGCGCCCGGGAGTCGCAATCATAATATCAATATACTTTCCCTTAATCTTAGAAATTTGTTTTTGGTAATCCATGCCGCCGTACACCGCTACAATACTGATTCTATTGTACTTGGAAAGAGAGAGTGCGTCTTTCTCAATCTGCATAACAAGTTCACGCGTCGGAGCCATAATTAACGTATGCGGACTTCCTTTCGCTCTCTTGATATTCCGTGAACGCTTAACAATTTTAACAATTGACGTAAGCAAAAATGCCGCTGTTTTTCCCGTTCCCGTTTGAGCCTTTCCGATTGCGTCCTTTCCTTTTAACGTATGAAGCAAAATTTCAGCTTGAATGGGCGTACAATACTTAAAACCCAAATCCGCAATAGCGTGCTGTACGGAATTGGGAATCGGTAAATCATAGAATCTTATTTTCCCTTCTTCCTTTTCAACAGGATTATCTTTGGGCAACCACTTTGGTTTAGGTTTGGAGTGTTGTGCGTTTCTGTTTCCCTTTTCCGATTCATTCCGGTCATAGTTTTTTTTAACTTCCGGGTTATCTGTCTTTTTATCTTTTGCGGAAATTTGTAGTTTTTCTTTGGATGTGTTTATTTCGGTTTTCGGTAATTTCTTTTTCTTGAAAAGCCCGATGATTTTCTTGATCATTATTTCTCGGTATTGTTACATAAATCAGTAAATATTAAAATTAATTATTTGTTAATTAAAGTTACACATTGCCTTCT
>CAYLYR010000183.1:0-4998 GCA_964387835.1 uncultured Melioribacter sp. | reverse complement strand
TCACCCTTCCTTCGTCAGAGTTCGAAATGACAGCAAAATTTGTAAATCGAAAAAAATTCTGTCATTGCGAGGGACGAAGTCCCGAAGCAATCCCCAATATATCCGACAATTGTTTTCTGTTTTGGAAATTCGGATTTTTTCGAATATCAAAATATTTTATTTAGTATGGAATTGTCTTTATTTTATGAATAAATAATTCTTTTTTTATATTGTATTTCCTCTCAATAAAAATGTAAGGAGACACTTGTGATAAAAAAATATTTTCACTTTGAGGAGCTTCATACAGATTACAAGTCCGAAGTCATCGGTGGAATCACAACATTTATTACAATGGCTTACATTATTATCGTTAATCCTAAAATTCTCGAAGCGGCGGGAATGCCTTTCGGCGCCTCGATGGCTGCTACAATTTTAACGGCTTTTTTCGGTACGTTTGTTATGGGAGTTTACGCAAACCGTCCTTTTGCAATCGCTCCTTACATGGGTGAAAATGCATTCATTGCTTTTACGGTTGTTAAAATTCTCGGTTACTCGTGGCAAACCGCTCTCGGTGCGATTTTTATAAGCGGCGTTCTTTTTACAATTTTAACATTAACAAGCATTCGCAGTTGGATTGCCGATAACATTCCCGAACCGATTAAAATTTCATTCGCAGTCGGAATCGGCTTGTTCCTAACTTTCATCGGGTTAAACGATATGGGGCTTGTAACGATAGGCGTTCCGGGCGCTCCGGTAAAAATCGGAGACTTAAGAACAGTAAACTCGCTTCTCGGAATTACCGGTTTTTTGATTATCGGAATTTTAATGATTAGGAAAGTGAAATCAGCAATGATAATAGGGATTTTTATTGTTACGGTTTTGGGAATGATTTTCGGAGTAGTTCCTTTGCCCGATTCTATTGTTTCCGCTCCGCCTTCGATTAACGATGTCTTTCTGAAATTGGATATAGCCGGAGCTTTTACATGGGGATTTATAGCCGTTATTCTTACAATATTTATTGCCGATTTGATTGACACAATGGGAACGCTTCTCGGAGCTTCCTATAAAGCCGGACTGTTGGATGAGAATGGAAATCTTCCCGATATTGAAAAACCGATGTTAACCGATGCACTGAGCACTGTTGCCGCATCTCTTTTAGGTACAACAACCGCCGGAGTCTTTATCGAATCCGCTGCGGGAATTGAAGCCGGCGCGCGCTCCGGTTTTGCTTCGGTAGTTACGGCATTCCTTTTTCTGATTGCGCTCTTCTTTGTTCCGGCGCTTACTATTGTCCCGCCGTTTGCTTACGGTTCGGCTCTTGTTGTTGTCGGACTACTGATGATGTCGTCTGTTACCGGAATCGATTTCACCGATTTACCGGTAGCCATTCCTGCATTTACAATAATTACGTTGATGAGTTTCACTTATAATCTCGGCATTGGAATGACTGCGGGTTTTATGCTTTACCCGATTACAATGGCTGTCGGGAAAAGAGTAAAGGAAGTAAGTCTCGGCATGTGGCTGCTATTCTTTATTTCCGCGCTCTTTTATATCTTTTATCCTTATTGATTTTATTGGAGTAAATAATTTTAATTCAAAAATAGGAGGTACAAAAATGAACACGTCCGTTTTTCCCGATTATTCCTACGATTATCAGTTGATTATTAAGCATTTGCTTGACCGTGCCGTTGAATGGTCGCCCGAACAGAAAATTGTATATCGCGATAAGTTTTCATACAATTATCTTGAATTAAATAAACGAATACATAAGTTAGCCAACCTGTTGAATAAAATCGGAGTTACAAAAGGAGATGTAGTTGCCGTTATGGATTGGGATAGCCACAGGTATTTGGAAAATTATTTTGCCGTTCCGATGCTCGGGGCAATTCTACACACTGTAAATATTAGACTTTCTCCCGATCAAATGCTTTACACGATCAACCATGCCGAAGATAAAGTATTGATTGTGCATAAAGATTTTATGCCGCTAGTAAAAGCAATTGCGCCAAATTTTGATACGGTAAAGCACATCATTTATATTAGCGATGGTGAAGACGATTACGAGCCCGAACTTGAAACATACGGAGAATATGAAAATCTTATCTCGGCGGAAAATAATGAATTTGATTTTCCCGATTTTGATGAAAATACAATTGCGACTTTGTTCTACACAACGGGTACTACGGGAAATCCCAAAGGCGTGTTTTTTTCGCACAGGCAGATAGTTCTTCATACTATTTCCGTTATGGCTTCGTTAAGCGCTTATAACGATCCGGTCAGTTTTTCCTACAAAGATGTTTACATGCCTTTAACGCCGATGTTCCACGTCCATGCTTGGGGTATTCCTTACATTGCCGTTTGGCTTGGAGTAAAGCAGATTTATCCCGGAAGATATGATGAAATGATTGTGAAGCTTCTTGTACAACACAAGGTAACTATGTCACATTGCGTTCCAACAATTCTGCAGATGGTTGTGGGAAATCCCGCTACGGAAAAATTTGATTTCTCTAATTGGAAGGTAGTTATCGGCGGCTCGGCTTTATCGAGAGGCTTGGCGGAATTAGCTCGGAAGAGAAACATTAAATTAATGACCGGTTACGGAATGTCGGAAACCGCTCCTGTGCTTACACTTGCACAATTTAAACCTAATATGAAGGAATTGAGCAAAGATGAGGAAATTGAAGTAATTACAAAAACCGGTTTCCCGATTCCATTTGTTAAAATGAGAATTGTTGATGAAGTCGGCAATGAAGTGAATAGAGGCAAAGTCGGGGAAATTGTAGTTCGTTCACCTTGGCTTACAAAAGGATATTACAAAGCGGAAAAAAATTCGGAAGAGCTGTGGAAAGGCGGTTGGCTTCATACCGGAGATATTGCGTACAAGGACGAGGAAGGGTATTACAAGATAACCGACAGATTAAAAGATGTAATTAAAACGGGAGGCGAGTGGATTTCGTCGCTTGAACTGGAGAGCTATTTGAGCCGTTGTGCGTTTATAAAACAAGTCGCTGTTATTGGTGTCCCCGATGAAAAATGGGGAGAAAGACCTGTTGCTTTTGTATCCTTGAAAAGTGAAACCTCACAAAGTAATGTTGACGAAACATGCAGAGCTAATATTCAAACCTTTGTTGATTCCGGACGACTTGAGAAATGGGCTATTCCCGACAAGTTTATTGTGATTGAAGAAATTCCCAAAACAAGCGTAGGCAAGTTGGATAAGAAATTACTCAGAAAACTTTACGCCGGAAAATATTCGGGATAAACATTTTGTTTGGGATGAGAATTGATTTTTTTAATGAGCAAGGTTCGCCTTGCTCTTATTTATTCAAGTAACGGGAATTAAATCAATAAAAACGGACAATGAATCCTTATTGGAATTTTAACATCAGACCGGAAACAAAAAAAATAATTAAGGAGATAAAATGGCAAAAACAACATTTGCGGAAGAAGTATATTTAAGAGCGTTAACCGGCAGAGTAGTAGGTTCGCACGTTTTAGGCGATTATGAAAAAGCAGCGGTTATATCGGTAAAGAATATTATCTGCAGCGCTACCGCAGCGGCGGCGGAAGCGGTTTTTGCGGAGAACACAGGCGGACGCGCAGCTCATTTTGTAGTTGAAGAAGGCAATGTAACCGAAACGGTAAATCAGGTAATTGAATTTGAACCGGAAGCGGTTTTGCTAATGTTCGGCGGGGAAACTCCGTTTGACGTAACCAAGCAGCTATTTCATGAAACGTTAAAAGAATTAGCGGCATCGAATACAGAAATGGATATTCTTGTTCATGTTCGTATTTTTGCAGCGGGCGGAATTAAAGAAGCAATTAAAGATGAAAATATATTGCGTTATCTGCAAAACAACACGGTAACTGTTTACACTGTTGATTTTGAAAAAGGATTTATCGTTTACAATGAAATTTACATTCCGAACAATGAGATTACAGAATTAGTGAAAATAGCCGAAATACCTGTAACCGTTGAACACGCCGATTTATTAAATCGTTCTTTAAGAGATAAAACGGTAAGCTGGATTGACGCATAATTTTAGAGTTGGTTTTATTACATCTCGGCAGGTTGTCCTCTTTTGCAGGCAATCTGCTTTTTTATTGTCTTAATGTAGTTTAGCGTTTAATATTCTTTTGCTACTCGGATAATTATCTCGTCCTGTAATTCGCGAAAATAATCGGCGCCGTTTCGGTTAAAATTAATCAGAATTGAGACGATGACATTTTTTCCTGAGTTTGTGGTAAGATAACCTGAAACGGCGGAAACTCCGTTGAGCGTTCCCGTCTTACCGTGAAAGTTTCCCTTTAACCCGAAACCGACTAATCGACTTTCGAGTGTGCCGTCTTCTCCGGCTGACGAAAGGGAAGAGTAAAATGTGTTAAAAATTTCTTTATTGTTATAAACGAATTTTAACAGGCGAGTAACTGCGTATGCGGTTAATTTATTTGCTCGCGAAATTCCCGAACCGTCAACAATTTCGATATTGTTACTCTCAATCCCAATTTTATCTAAAAAAGAATAAACTGCTTGAGTTGCATAAAAGGAGTTCCCCACTTTTCGGCTGAACTGTGCTCCGAGAGTTTTGAAAATAATTTCGGCTAAAAAATTATCACTTTCTTTGTCGGTTTTTTTTATTACATTTTCCAGCGTTGTAAACCTTTTGTCGATTAGGTGCGTTTTCTTACTGTTTTTATTGGGCAAGACATCTCCGTTAATGATTATGCCTTGATTTTTCAACTTATCGTAAAGTAAATCGGCGGTAAAAAGAGGAGGATTATCAATAAACGCTTTATAGGAATATGCATGCCGACGTTTCCTGATGTGCCCTTTTATATTGATGTTAATTCTCTTCGGTTGGCTTTGGACTATGATTGTCGGGAGTCTTCTGCGGCGAGTGAGTTTTACGTTATTTGTTATTTTATATAAATTGCTTTTAGGCAATACTGAAAAGGTAAAATCGCTCTTCCCATTTGGAATAAATGAAATTGTAATTTCGTTTCTATCTAATATTAAAG
>CAYLYR010000182.1:2283-5009 GCA_964387835.1 uncultured Melioribacter sp. | reverse complement strand
CGATAAAAATTTGTTAAACGTGTGAAAAATAATTCCGAATTGTCAGTAATGATTTTTTGATAATTGTATTTTTATCAAAAAACATTATCTTTTGAGATAAAAATCGGCAATTATGAAATCGGAGTGTTATGAGACTTTTATTCCTTACTTTTTTTCTTTCTTTATTTTTAATTTCATGTGAAACGGAACCGCCTAATATCTTAGATACAAATCAAAAAGAGGGAAGCGTTGTAATCAGTTCCGACATTTCCGGCGCCGATGTATTTGTGAATAATGAATATAAGGGAGTAACGGATTTAACTTTAACTTTGCCGTCAGGGAATTACACAATTTACCTTGTTAAAGACACGCTTCGCTCTGATACTCAAACCGTTAATGTGGAATCCGGAAAGACTTACAACCTTTATTTTGTACTCGGACAAAAAAGCGCTGTCCTTCTCGAAGATTTTGCAAATGTAAGCTGCGACCCTTGTGTAGTTTCTTCCGAAATTTTAAGGAAGTTAACCGCTTCACATTATTCCGATAATAAATTGATAGTGATAAGATATGCTACAAACTTCCCGTCTCCCAACGACCCGTTTTATTTGGCTAACAGTAATATGAACGATGCAAGAATTGGACTCTACAATGTTTTGTTTGCGCCTACAACTGTGGTTGACGGAATGGAAAAGCCGATTGCTACGGATTCGTTATCTATTATTGATGCGGTTGATTCTCGGTTAGCTGTGCATTCGTCATTCGCGGTTGAAAACCTTGTCTCGGAAGTTTCCAATGATTCGATTTCAATCTCGGGGGATTTGGTTGTCCCTTCATCCGAGTTGGAAAATGTTAACATGTTTATCGCTTTACTGCAGAAGGAGATTGTGTATCAAACCCCGCCGGGCTCCAACGGGGAAACGGTTTTTCGCGATGTTGCTTTCGATTTTCTCCCAAGCGTAAACGGTACTCCTATTGTAAATTTTACTGCTAACGGAAATAGAGCACGGTTTGATTTTCGGATTGCAAATAATTATTCGGTTGCTTCCGCTAATATGGAAATAGTTTTATTTGTGCAGAACATAATATCAAAAGAAGTTTATTTTGTAACTAAAAAGTAATAAGGAACGCCATGAAAAAATTATTTTTCTTTTTGTCTTTAATTATACTGACCTTAAATGTTAACGGTCAGTTTCGCCGCATTGCCTTGCTTGAAGAAGCAACCAATGCCAGCTGCGGACCCTGCGCCGCAAGTAATCCAATTCTTCAGCAATATTTTGAGCATAATTTCGGAGGTGTAATTTCGGTTCGTTATCACGCATGGTGGCCCGGCACCGATCCGATGTATTCTGAAAATACAGCCGATAACGGCGCCAGAATTAATTACTACGGAATTAACGGCGTCCCGACTTACATGATGGACGGTGTTGTAAAAGGAATCCCCAATAATCCCGTACAGATTGCCGATGCGATGTGGAATGATATTTCGTCAACTTCTCCATTTTGGATTAACGTTTCCACAAATATCGAAGGAGGAAATTACAACGTAAATGTTTCTGTAATTGTCGGAGATAACATTACGGCGACAAATCTTTATTTAAGAACATCGGTTATTGAAAGAAGAGTTCATTATAATTCTCCTCCCGGAACAAACGGCGAGAAAGATTTTAATGATGTGATGAGAAAGCTGCTGCCGAATGCAACAGGAGAGGCTTTAACTAATTTGTCTTCGGGAGATACACTCCGTTTCAGTTTTACCACTGAAATTCAACACTCATGGAACCAGAGTGATTTGGCAGCCGTCGCTTGGATACAAAACGACGACACTAAAGAAATTCTTCAATCCAATATTGATATTCCTACTTTCGTTATTCACTCGAATAGAGATAGAGCTGAAATTGTTGACGGATTATCTACAATTACTTCCGATTACTTTTTGGCAAACAGTAACAGCGATACTATTTCCGTTCACTTAACGCCGGAAGTTTCTATCTCCGACGGATGGAGTTATAGTTTATATTACAATGGAAACGTTACCGATGAGATTAACGCCGATGTTTTACCCGGCGACACACTCTTTTTTAATTCGGAATTGGTAAGCGATTCATCGGGAAATGCGGCTGTCGGACTGTATGCTCAAAACTCGAATGATCCGTACCAATACGGATTCACCTCAACATATTTCGGATTTGTGCCAACCGGAAAAGTTTTGCTTATTGATGCAGACGGAGCAAACTACGAATCCTATTATGAAACCGGACTTGACTCGGCGAAAGTAAAATATACTTTTCTCGATAGAGCATATTTAAGTCTTCTTGGAAATGATTTATTAACAAAAGGTTTTCAAGCGGTTTATTGGAATGCCGGTTGGGGATTTCCTGCATTTGTTCAAGCGGATTTGGATTTCCTAACGCAGTTTCTCGATAACGGCGGACGTTTATTTATCGGCGGGCAGGATTTAGGATGGGACATCTTTGATGCAAGCGGAAGCAGTAACTATCAGGCGGCAAAAGATTTTTACAACAATTATCTCGGAGCCACTTATATTGCCGATAACTCCAATATTCACAGCCTTACCGGAGTTGCGGGCGACCCGATTACCGACGGTTTGTCATTTAACTTGCGCTCGGTTTATTCATTTTATCCGGAACAAATAAGACCTCACGGCACAGGCTCAAGTACCATTATGAATTATACAAATTCAACAAAAATCGGCGCTGTAAAAAACGAAGTTGATAGTTTTAAAACCG